>DASQDN010000634.1:0-6342 GCA_035634155.1 Bryobacteraceae bacterium
TCGCGTCACCACGATGCGGGTCTGGCTTGCGGTCGGGGCCGCGGCATAGGCGATACTGACGGTAAGAACCAAGAGCCACACAAACATCGCTCGTATGAGTGTATCCTTTGTGGGCTCACCCCAGGATGCTAGAATCAGAGCTTTCAAGGCTGACATTGGAGGATTCATGTCCGTTGCACAGAAGGTGAAGCAGATTATTGTGGAGCAACTTGGCGTTGACGAAGCGCAGGTTGACGACACAGCCTCGTTTGTCGACGATCTCGGCGCGGATTCGCTCGACATCGTCGAACTCGTGATGGCATTCGAAGAAGCGTTCGACATCGACATTCCCGATGAGGATGCCGAGAAGATTGGCACGGTTAAAGACGCGGTCGCATACATCGAAGGCAAGGCTAAGAAGTAGTTCAGTTCCCATCCACGGAGCCCCCCAATTTGTCCCGAAGAGTTGTCGTAACCGGTATTGGCCTGTTATCTTCCGTCGGGTCCAATACCGAAGAGACCTGGCGCGCGGTAACCGAAGGCCGGACCGGCATAGGCCGCATCACGCAGTTTGATGCGACTGCCTTCAACTGCCGGATCGCCGGAGAAGTGAAGGACTTCGACCCGGCGCGCTGGATCGAGAAAAAAGAAATTAAGAAGATGGCGCGCTTTATCCAGTTCGCCGTCGCCGCTTCTGAGTTCGCAATGGAACAGTGCGGGCTCAAAGTAACTCCGGAAAACGCTGAAAACGTCGGCGTTTATATCGGCAGCGGTATCGGCGGTTTCGAAGTGATTGAGCGCGAGCACAAGAATCTGCTCGAAAAGGGCCCGGGGCGCGTGTCACCCTTCTTTATCCCGGCCACCATCATCAACCTTGCTTCCGGTTACGTGTCCATCCGGACCGGCGCCAAAGGTCCCAACTCGGCGACAGCCACCGCGTGTACAACCAGCGCTCATGCCGTGGGCGATTCGTTCCGCCTCATCCAGCGCGGCGATGCCGACGCGATGATTTGCGGCGGCGCTGAGGCCTGCATCACGCCTCTAGGCGTCGGCGGGTTCGCGGCCATGCGTGCGCTTTCCCAACGCAATGACGATCCCGAGCATGCCAGCCGGCCTTGGGACAAACATCGAGATGGCTTCGTGATCGGCGAAGGCGCCGGCATCCTGGTTCTCGAAGAGCTGGAGTGCGCAAAGAAGCGGGGAGTTCCGATTCTCGCCGAGGTGGTTGGCTACGGCATGAGCGCGGACGCGTATCACATCACGTCGCCCGCCGAAGATGGCGACGGCGCCTACCGCGTGATGCGCAACGCTATGCGCGATGCCGGAATTCAACCGGAAACCGTGCAGTACATCAACGCGCACGGCACATCCACCGAAATCGGTGACAAGCTGGAATCGATCGCCATCAAGCGCGCCTTCGGCGATCACGCCTACAAGGTAGCGGTGAGTTCCACCAAGTCCATGACCGGGCATCTGCTCGGTGGCGCCGGTGGACTGGAAGCCGGCATCACCGTGCTCGCGATTCGCGATCAGATCGCGCCTCCGACCATCAACTTGGAGGAGCCCGATCCCGAGTGCGACCTTGATTACGTGCCCAACAAGGCGCGCCCCATGAAGATCGAGTACGCGCTCTCGAACTCGTTCGGATTCGGCGGAACCAACGGCAGTCTGATCTTCAAGCAATATTCGGAGTAGAAGGAGCGGGCCGCCTTGCGCCACGACGTCTACTACTATTTCCAGCAAGCTTGCCGTCGCGACAACCGCAACTCGGCGGAGGCGATGCACTGGGTAGACGAGGATGACGCGCGCGCGGGATTTGCGCTTTCGCTCGACGCCAACGGTCGGATCGCAGCCGTTGACTATCGCTGTACCACTTGCATGACGCTTGTCGCACTTTGCGAGCATGTCGCCGAGCAGCTTCGCGGCGCTACACTTGAACAAGCGCTTTCGCTTTCCGCCGGTGAGCTGCTTTGCCGCCACCCGGAAGTTCCAACAATCCGTCGCTCGCGAGCGCACCTGGCGGTCGCGGCTGCACACGCTGCCTTAAAGGAGATCTACTCGTGAAAGTCGCATACATCTTTGCCACGCAGGGCCACACCGTTTCTTATAAGCTCGGCCGCATGATTCTGCCCCAGTTGGAGGAGGGAAGACATGGTCCTGAAGTGGTGGGCATGTTCTTTTTCGAAGACAACTGCTACGCGATGGTAAAGGGCAATCCCATAGGCGAGCGTCTGGCCGAGGTGGCCAAGCAATCCGGCATGCTGCTGATGTGCTGCGACCAGTGCTGCTATGAGCGCGACATCGCCGACAAGCTGATCGACGGTGTGCCGATCGGCTGCTTCCCGGATTTATACAAGGCATTGTCGGGCAACATGCCGGATCAGGTAATCACACTCTGATGGACAAACCGAAGTTTCGCATTGCGGCCATTACCGACGAGTTTTCGCCGGACCTGGAACCTGCTCTGGATGCGATGATCCCGATCGGCATGACCGGCGCTGAACTGCGTGTTCTGGGGGGCAAGAACATCATGAACTTGTCTCAGGAGGAGCTGGAGCGCGCCCGTGACGTGCTGCGGAGCCGCAACATGGAAGTGATGTCGATCGCGTCGCCGATCTTGAAGTGCGTTCTGCCGAATGCGCCTGATGTGGACACTCGCTTTCAACAGGATATCTTCGCTTCCAAGCACACGTTTGAGGATCAACCGCGCTTGACGGACGAGGCGTTCGCCATCGCCAAGCTATTTGGCGCGCGAATCATTCGAGTGTTCTCCTATTGGCGCACGGTGCAACCCGAGCAGTGCTCCGATGCAATTGCGCGGGCTTTGTCGGACTTGGCCGATAAGGCGGCAAAGGAAGATCTCATCATTGGATTGGAGAATGAGCATGCCTGCAACCTGGGCACGGCTGCCGAGACGGCGCCTGTGCTGCGCGCCGTCAATCACCCCAGCCTGAAGCTCGTATGGGACCCGGCGAACGCCCTCGTAGGGGGCGAAACTCCGTTCCCGGACGGCTACAATCTGATTCCCAAGGATCGCATTGTACACGTCCATGCGAAGGACTGCCACATGGAAGGGCACAAGCCGATCTGGGGACCGCTCGGCACGCGCAAGGTTGATTGGAAGGGGCAGATCGCCGCGCTCCAAGCCGATGGCTACAACGGCTGGCTGAGTCTCGAGACACACTGGCCGGGCCCGGGCGGCAACGATAAGATGGCTGCCAGCACGATCTGCGGCTGGAATCTACGCGGCCTGGCGTCAATGGAGTTGGAAGTCGATGCGGTACTGGGTTTACTTCGCATCGCCTGCGCAGGCATCGCTCGCCGACACGGTCGAAGCGGCGCTCAATACACTCTTCATCTGGCGATCCGCCTTCAACTCGCATGGGGCGCTCATCGCCAAGGTCGGTAGCATTCGAGTGGGTGATCGGTTGATCCTTGCGTGGAAGGAAACCGGTCGAAGTCCGACCGCTTACCTCGATTGCACGGTCGCCGCTCCCACTTCACCTGTGCGAACCGGGCTGGTGGTCGACAGGCTCGATGGGATGTCTGCCATGTCTCTCATGGTGGCTGGGTACCCAGGTACGGAGAATGGCGAGGTGGAAGGAATTCATCTTAGCAGCGTTCGCGAGTGCTGCTTTGAGTTGTCCGGCGATTACGCAGGCCGCAATGCGATTCATAAACTGGCCGATGACGACATCCGGCAATTATCGGCGGAAGCGCCGCTTCCCCTTGGAACCCTACAGAAGCAGTCCACTTCTGAGGATAAGTTGATTCGTCCACTACGGCCGCGGGTGAATCCAGCCGCAACCGCCTTCGACGCGTACATCATGGTAGATTGGTCCTCCAAATCGCAACCAGCTACAGGGAAGGACTCGATCTGGATCGCATGCGCCGAGTGGGATAGCGAAGGGCTCATTCAAGACGACCCACAGAACCCTACAACGCGGGTATCAGCGGTTGAAGTCATCAAGGCCAAGCTGCAGGCTTGGAAGCGCGAACAAAAGCGCGTGTTGGTCGGCTTCGATTTCGCATTCGCCTACCCTGCGGGGTTCGCCGACAAACTCAACCTACAAGAGCCATCCTGGAAGGCTCTGTACAAGTATTTCGCGGCCCAGGTGACAGACGATGAACGCAACAGGAACAATCGGGATAAGTTCGCTTCAGACTGCAACCAGAAGGTCGGCGGCGGAGGACCGTTCTGGGGCTGCGGCGAAAAGGCTCAAACTGATTGGCTAAAACAGAAGCGTGTTGGCCGATTCCAGTTCCCGCACCACGGGTTGAAAGAGTGGCGTGCCACCGAGGATGAGGCAAGGAAACGAGCGGTCACGCAGTCGGTTTGGAAGCTCAATTGTGGAGTGTCCGTCGGAGGCCAGACCATACTCGGCATCAAAGGGCTGGTCGAACTCTCCGAAGCAGTCGGCGCTCACATTTGGCCATTCGACGGCTGGGGTATGCCGTCGACCGCACCGGCAACCTGGTTTGCGGAGATCTTCCCGTCACTTGTGCCGCCTCACTATTTGGAAGCGTCCACGCGTTCCGACCGCCCCAAAGATTGCGCCCAAGTTCAAGCATGCGTTCAACTCGCCGCCGAGCGAGACGCCGCTGGACTTCTGGCCACGGACTTGGCCAAGCCGTCAGATCTTCACTCCGAGCGACTTCGTCCGGTGGAAGACGAAGAGGGCTGGATACTGTGGTGCAACGTTGATCTGAAGTGTTCGATAAAACACACCGAAATCTCACGGTTATCCGGGTAGCTATTCCGCCTATTCGTCAACTAAATGCGCGTGTCTTCTGTGGAGGAATTACGCGCTTTGAGAACTCTAACTGTGCTGTTGCTTTCGCTGGCACTTCCGCTGATTTGCCCGGCGGCAGCCATCGACCCCATCGGCGATACGTACGGGACTGGACTGCAATTCGATATCGCCTCGGTGTCCGCGTACACCACCGGAACATCCACCACCTTTGACATTCGGTTTGCAGCGCCTGTACCGGCTGACCTCAATGCTCACTTGTGGGGAGCCATCGAAATCGACCGCGACCGCGACCCAAACACCGGGAAAACGTCTGAACTGGACTACCCCAATATGAACTTTCCGCACGGAGTGGATTACGTGATCGGTTTCTTTTACGATGACGATCCGGGAACCGCGGCAATCCTCGACGTCACAAGCGGTGACTTCTTTTCGTTACCAGCAGAATATGGCGCCGATTATGTCCGGATCACAGTGCCGATTGCGGGATTAAAGGGGGATTCGCGCGTGCATTACGCTGTTGGCGTCGGCGACGGTCAGAACATGGCAAGCCTGTACTCCGACCTCGCAGGCAATGATTATGGACTGCTCACATCCGAAACTCCGGAACCCGGTACCTGGGCTTTGGGTGGCGTCGCTCTTGGACTATTCGGTCTTGCCAGAAAACGGCGCCGCTGTTAACGGGTCCGGTCGCCTCCGTGTCTCGCCTCCGCCTAAACTGAGGCGACCGCCCATACTTTGTCGATTACCCCTCTCGGCCCATTGTGTCTACGCTGCCTGTCGGATCGTATGAAGTGGCGGTGGAAGCACTCGAATTCACGCGATTCGTATGCAAGGGCATCACCATCCGGATCGCGCAGGTGCAGCGATCCATTCTTCAGGACTTGACCGTCGAGGCTGCTTATGTGGGCAATCGAGGCGTATGGCTTCAGTCGGACAACATGCTGCACCTCAACGCCGTCACCCTCTATCGGATCCACGCGGCGGGCTTTGACCGGACTAACGCCGCGGATGGGGCGGTGCTTACCAGCCCATGGAACAGTCCGGCAGCCCAGTCTCGTGGAATTCGGGCGCCTTACCCCAGCTTCCCGGCGGGTCAGCAAGCAATCCAAACACTGCGACCCTATCCGCAGTTCAACACCATTACCCCGCGGTGGACCTCGTTCGGTAACTCGTGGTACGACTCGCTGCACGTCAAGGTGACCAAGCGCTATTCGCATGGCCTGGACCTGAGTGGGTCATTCTCCTGGCACAAATCCATGTTTATCGGCGACACTCGCGGCGGAGCCGTGAACGACGTCTACAACAGGCAGCAGAACAAGTACCTGTCGAGTCAGGACATCCCGGTGATGATGACGATCGCGTTCACCTATGTGACGCCGGCGGCCACCGGCAATCCAATTGTTCGGATTCCGTAGGTCGTCGGCAAACTATGACGTTGCCGAATTCAGTAGTGGCGACCTATGGCTATGATGCCGTCTCTCGCCTTCAATCCATCTCGTACGCGAAGAACAGCGGGTTGATTGGCGACGTGACATACAGTTACGATGCTGCTGGCCAGCGAACAGCGATGGGTGGCAGCCTTGCGCGCGTCGCACCTCCACCAGGTAGT
>DASQDN010000635.1:0-2284 GCA_035634155.1 Bryobacteraceae bacterium
GCTGTCGTGCTGGGCCGCGAGCTGAGCGAGCGCAGGCGCGGCTGCTGGGTCGTGCTGGGCCGGCGTGGGTTGCCCACGGCGGCACTGACGCGGAGCAGCGCGCTCGTTACCTCGTGGCGCCCGACCCGCTGTGGCGTACCCGGCAGCGTCAGTCGAGAAGCGGGCCACCCATTCCGTCACAAGACGACGGAGCAGCCGCGCCGGCGCTCGCGGTAGCGTCTGCAGCCGCTAGGCCGTGCTGGACTGCGTGTCTTGACCCCGCAGCGCTCACCGTCGAGCTCGACCGATCTGCGTTCCCGCTTTGCCGCTCACACGAGCCGTCTCCCGGCAACCTGCCACGCTCGGCCTTCGCCTAAGCCGCCGAGATCGTCTCGAGCGATGCGGCGGCCTCGGCCGGCGTCAGAGGTGCGGGCAGCGATGCACTAGGCATTTTCGCAGTCTGACTCCTGCAGAAACGCGTGTTGCGAACGCCGTGCCGACAAGCATGATGGCCGCGGGAGGTATTCAGCTATGAGCGACGCAAATGTGATCGAAGGCCCACGAACAGAGATCCGCAAGCTCGCGAAGCAGAGCGAGGGCCTAGGAATGGCCTGGGAGGATGCAAACGGCTACGCACAGGCCGTCAAGGTTGGTGATACGATCTATATTTCTGGTCAGTTGAGCCACGACGCGACCGGCAATCTTGTAGCGCCGGCGCCGCTCGACGCGAAAGGCGCAATTGCCGACCACTCCAACATGGCCGCGCAAATGCGGCAATCGTACGTCAACGCCAAGGAGCTTCTCGCGCGTTACGGGGCCACCCTCGACAATGTTGTGGAAGAAGTGATCTACGTTACCGACATGGATGCGGCGCTCGCAGCGGCTGGACCCGTAAGAAAGGAACAGTATGGCTCTCCGAAACCGACCGTAGCTTGCACTGTGCTGGTAACGCCCCGTCTCGCCTTCGCTCCGCAATTGGTCGAGATCAAGCTCATTGCTAGAGTCTGAGACGGCGCGACACATAGGCAAGACTGGCGGCGGCCAGGCGAGGTACACGGCTTGAGGGGTGCTGCGGGCGACGCACGAAGGCAACACACGACTTCGGCATCCAGCGCATGCTTCAAGCCTTCAAGCCGGTAGGCCGATGACTTGAAGCGCGAGATGTTGGTAAACGCGACGTGAGCTTCACGCCTGAGTAATGCGTGTGCTCCGCCCCGCCGACTCGTCGCCCTCGATCAATAAACGCTGCTTTGCGAGCTCGGAAACTACGACGTCTGCGAACGCGCGGACCTTCGGGGATCGTCGCACCGCGGGATGAGTCAGCAACCAAAGGTCACTGCCTAGCGCCGGCTCCACTGGACCCAGGCGGCACAAGGACGGTCGGGCGCTGGCAACCATGCAGGGGAGATAGCCGATGCCCAGCCCGGCTTCGATAGCCTCCGCGAGGCCCTCGACCGAATTGACCACATAGGTAATACGATTCGGCGCGACACGAGCTGCAACGACTCGCGAGGCCTGGAGATTTGTCAGCTCGTTGCCGAACGTCACCCAGTTTCGTTCTGAGAATAGCGTGTCGTCGTGAGCCTGTTTTGCGTCAAAGTCTTCCTTGCGACCGTAAAGCGACCAGCCAATTCGGGCCACGCGTTTTCCGACCAGATTCTCCGGCGCAGCACTTGTCGCTCTAATCGCTACGTCAGCGTCTTGCTTGGCCAGATTGAGCGAATCGTTACTCAGAATCACATGGACGCGAATCTCGGGGAACCTCTTAATGAACGTCGCCACGTGGCAAGTTAGCAGGTGCATTAGTATTGAGTCGTTCGTTGTCACCCTGAGGTCGCCCTGCGGGTTCTTCTGCTGCTCTGCCAGCTGGCGAGCTACATTCGTGACGTCCGATTCGATACGCCTAGCCATTTCCAGGACCGCTTGTCCGGATTGGGTTAGGCCATATCCGCTTCGATACCGTTCGAAAAGCGGCGTACCCAACGCGGCCTCTAGCTGTTGAATGCGCCTAGTGATCGTCGATTGATTCACACCTAGAAGCTGCGCAGCAGCGAGTGGGCCCCCGCCCTCGGCGGTCGCCATCAGAATCTTCAAGTCGTCCCAGTTCATCGGGCAACGCTTCGCTTCGACTCGGCTCGCCCTGCTTGGTCGCTTCCGCGTTCCGAAGCGATCCGGCGGCCCATCCAGCGGCATCGGGACGGGCAGTCGGCAGTGAAGCTGTCCTGGTCACTTCTGCTGACAAACATGTCTCGCATCCTAGCAGACGAGCACCATTGGGAGTCACGCCACAATCATGGATGTGGTC
>DASQDN010000636.1:0-6529 GCA_035634155.1 Bryobacteraceae bacterium
TTGCACAGCTCCGTTTTTGAACTTGATTCGGCCGCCGACCACTACCTCGTCCTGCTCGGTCTGCCAGGGGTAATGCGTGTCGCAGGCGTAGAGAATATGAGGCGCGGCCGCGGCAGCGTGCGCCATGGTCATGAGGCTCACCCCGAGATGGTTGTTCGAATGCATGGACACGCCCAGTCCGAGCGTCTCGCAAAGGTCCGAAAGGCGCTGCAGGGCTCGAATGCCGCCCCAATAATGGGGATCGGAAAGCACCACCTGCACGGCGTCGAGGCGTTCGGCCTCTACGACCTGGGCGAAATGAGTGACGGCCACGTTGCTCGCGTTTGGCATGTCGATGCCTTCCGAACGCAGCCGCCGTCGCACCTCGGCCATGCCTTCCAGGGTCGCTGTGGGATCTTCCAGGTAGCCGCCGTTCGAAAGCTCCTCCCTCAGTTCAAGCCCTACGTGGACCGACGTGTCTACCGACCAGGCGCAGTTGGGATCGATCCGCAGCGGGTATTCAGGGCCGAACTCACGTCGTAGAGCTTTGATCGTCTCGATTTCTTCGGCAGGGTCAAGAACTCCGCCCTTGAGCTTGATCTCGCGAAAGCCATACTCGGCGACCATCTTCTTCGCCTGTCCGACCATGGAACGGGCGTCGAGGCATTCGCCCCATTCGTCCGGCCGAGCGTCCTCGCCGAGCCCGCCTCCGCCGCCGTGCTTGTAGAAGAGGTAGGCGGAGAACGGGACCAGGTCGCGAACCCGTCCGCCGACCACTTCGCACACGGGCTTACCGACAGCCTTGCCGATGATGTCGAGGCACGCCACTTCGATCGCCGCGAACGTGCGGGTGTGCTGGTCCAAAGGGTTCTCGCCCGGGACAAGATAGGTCTGACTGCGATCGCCCGAAGCGGTCTTGGCGTCGGAAATGAACTCGCGCCAGAGTCCCATCAGCCGAAACGGGTCCATCCCAAGGATGCGCGCCCTCGCTGCTTCCAGCGCGGCTAAAGGTCCGTCACCTCCATAAGTTTCGCTAATGCCGACGATTCCGTCCGTGGTCTGAATCTCGACTATGGTCCTGAGCGCATAGGGAGCGTGACGGCCATAAGAGCTACGCAGCGGAGCGTCGGCGATAGCAATCGGATGAAGCCGGATGTCGGAGATACGCATGGGTTTGGCATTCATTGTAAGGGCAACGGATACGCTGCCGTACACGTCCAGGGGAAATGCCGCTATCCTGAAGAATCTGATGTTTTCCGCTCGCCTGTTCTCCCCCGTTCTGCTTTTGCTGCTGGTCTTAGGCGCGACCGCTGTTGCTGAGACACCGTTTGCAGGGATTGACCGTGCGGTCGCGGAACTTGCGGCGATCACCGGTTGGAAACCGCTCAAGAAAGTACAGTACGACACGATGGATCGTGTCGCGCTGAAGCAGTACCTGGAGAAGAAGGTAAAGGAAGAGATCAAGCCGGAGGAGATCCGGTCAGAAGAACTGGCGCTGAAGAAGCTCGGCCTGGTTCCCATGGAATTCGATTTTGCGCGCACCATGGTGGATCTGCTGACCGAGCAGGCGGCAGCTTTCTACGACTACCGAAAGAAGAAGTTGTTTCTGCTCGAAGGCGGCGACCCGCTGTCTCAAGACATGGTGGTGGTCCACGAGCTTGCGCATGCGCTAGCCGATCAGCGCTTCGATCTCGGCAAATTCATCAAGAAGGGTAAGAGCGACGACGCTTCGCTGGCCCGGATGGCGGTGATGGAAGGACAGGCTACGTGGCTGATGATGGAAAGCGGATCGCGAAGGGCGGGTATGTCGCTCAAGGACGTGCCGGGCGCGCTCCTGGATATCGCGGGCAGTAGCCCCGACGCGATTGCAAGCCAGTATCCCGTATTGGGGAAGGCGCCGTTATATATTCGCGCCTCGTTGATGTTTCCGTACTCGCAGGGTTTGCGGTTTAGCCACTCGGTGTTTCAAAAGGATGGGCAGGAAGGCTTCGCGCGTGTGTTTCGCGAGCCGCCCGTAAGTTCGCAGCAGATTCTTCATCCAGAGGCGTATTTCGCCAAGAGCATGCCGGTCGATGTGCCGCTGCCGAAACTGCACGACGAGCGGAACTGGAATGTAGTCACATCAGGTTCGTTAGGCGAGTTCGACCATGCCATCCTGCTGGAGCAGTATTCGGGAAAGGAGCAGGCGCGTGTCATCGCGCCGCAGTGGCGAGGCTCCTCGGCCGCGGTGCTGGAGCACAAGGGAACGAACCGTACCGTGCTGCTGTACGCGTCTGAATGGGCGACGGCGGAAAGCGCCCGAAAAATGTTTGAAGAGTATCGGAACGTCCTAAAGGGAAAGTGGAAGCACATGCGGATCGCGTCTGACCGACCGGGGTCGCTCACCGGATCGGGCGATGACGGCGATTTCCGCGTCTGGTTGGCGGGTACGCGGCTGTCCTCGGTAGAAGGCTTGCCGCCGGTCGCCGAGCCTAAGGTAAACTAGTTAATTCAAGGAGTTATGCGATGATGCGAAGGTTTTTGGCGACGGCCGTTTTCTTGTCCTCCGCCTTCGGGTTGGGAGCGGCAATCATCCCTCGGCAGGCGCCTGAATATGTGATCAACGTTCCGGGCAGAGGCCAGGAACTGTTGTCCAAACACAAAGGCAAAGTGGTGGTGTTGGAGTTCCTGATGACCACCTGCCCGCATTGCCAGGACTCGGCGAAGGTGCTTTCGAAGTTGCAGCGGGAGTTCGGATCGAAGATGCAAGTGCTGGGTGTCGCAATCAACCCTAACCCTGACGTTGCGGGCTTTACCCGTCAGTATGCGACCGACTTTCTCGTGGGAAGCAATACTCGCGAAACCGCAATGGGATTTTTGCAGCACTCGATCATGGCGCCCAATTTTTATGTGCCCCAGATGGTGTTCATAGACAAGAAGGGGGTCATTCGGGCGCAGTACGGCGGCACCGACAACTTCCTGAATGCCGCTCAGGAAATGAACATTCGTAACATGATCAATCGCCTGTTGGCTGAGCCCGGTGGCGCCGTAGCGCCTGCCAAGTCCAAGCCCGCTGCGAAGAAGCCCGCGGCGGCTGCAAAGAAGGAGCAATCATGAGAAGGGTTATCTCTGCGCTGGTCTTGACCGCCGTCGCCGCCGTTGCCGGAAGCACGCCGCGTCCGGCCCCTGCTCTGACGATCAATATTCCAAATGGGAGTCCGGTCCAACTGAGCCAGTTCAAAGGCAAAGTGACCGTAGTCGAATTCCTGCTCACTACGTGTCCTCATTGCCAGAATGCTGCGCAAATGATGTCGCGTCTGCAGAACGAATATGGTCCCAAGGGATTTCAGTCATTAGGTGTGGCCTTCAATGACATGGCGCAAATGCTGGTTCCCGACTTCGTTCGCGATTACAAGGTTAACTACCCGGTCGGGCACACGACGCGTGAAGTGGTCTACAGTTTTTTGCAGAACGATCCCAAGATGAGTTTGCACGTGCCGCAAATCGTGATCATCGATCGTAACGGGGTGATCCGCCACCAGAGTCTGCCGCGCGAGGACACCGTCACCGCCACCGAGAAGTTCCTGCGCGAGAACATCGAGCGGCTTCTGAAGGAGCCTGCGGCGCGGGTGCGGAAAGCTCCCGCGGCGGCCAAGAAAGCCGCCGCCAAGGCAGCTTCGTAAAACGGAGTATACTGGTTCCTAGTCGTGCGCCCGTAGCTCAGCCCGGATAGAGCGTTTGCCTCCGGAGCAAAAGGTCAGAGGTTCGAATCCTCTCGGGCGTACCACCCCTCCTCAGATTCAAAGCACTTTCACCCCCAGTCGAAACTCCTCGTTCAGAAAGGTTGTGGATTAGATGTCCGACCTTTGCCCGACGGACTCCCAGGAACCTTTGTCCGCGTTGCCGATGAGGAGCCGAAGCCGCCATCATCGTTGCTGGCAGCTGATTGCTTTGCGGCTCTCCGCTCCGGCTCTTCCAGGTTTGATAGATGTTCATTGTGGTCTGAGCGTCAGCATGCCGTAGCTGCGTTTGCACACCTCTGCGGTCGTCGTTGGATAGGCTACCGACGGTGTTCGTCTAACGCGCCCGTGCCCCTTTTTCTCCTCGGGGGATCGCTTCTTTTACTAAGCGCAGCGCTAACGATAGGGCGGACGTTTGTGAGCGACACATCTCGCGACAGCCATGATGAGACTGCCAGGGCGAACACAAACCTAAACCGAGGCGCCTTGGTCAGCTCGGATTGTAGCGCCGGTTTCGCCTGGTTCTCGGACTCTACGCCGGTTACACGCCGCGGTAGAACTGGCTTCTGAACATGGCAGGGCCTCGGCCTTGGAGTGACTCTCCTTCCGACGCGCGGGATCGTTGTGAGATGCTGAGGAACTGCGCTGGCTCCGTGAGACCTCGTGGAGCGTCAAAGCCGCGCCTTCGGCGGCGGAGTTCGGCGCGTTGACACGGCATACGTCAGGTTCCGGAGAGCGCAATTCCGTTCTGACGATGGGACGTTGGCTGGGTCGTTGATCACGCTCGGGATGGATCCAAGCCACAGCATGTATCCGATAGCCGGCCAGGCGTACGCCCAAAACCCGCTCTGCATGCGAGACTGGCAAGAAGCGCATTCCATGCCAGAGCTGCTGAACATCCACGAGCCGCTACTGATCAACTCTATCTGCCACTCGGGCGGTGCGGTAGTGTTCGGGCTGCTCTTGATTCTGCTGGTCAGGGACAGTTGGGTGCGCAGTTCACGGCCGCCGTTTCTTGCAGCCGGAGCGGCGTTTCTCGCCTTCGGATGGAACATTGCCTCGCTGCTTGCTCTGTCACCATCGTTGGCAGGATCGACGATTGCGGCGATTGCTGCCGCGATCGGCTTCGCCTGTCTGAGCGTCTTGCCGGCGCTTCTGCTAGCAATCTCACTCAAGGGAGCCGCCCCTGTTCTTCGCGCCATAGGATGGATCGCAAGCGCTACCGCCGTTCTGCTCCATGCCGTGGAACTGTTTACGCGTGAAGCCGACCTGCACCGCCTCGCACTGCTACTGATTGCGACCGTGTTCACGGTGCTCGCGGTGTTGTCCATACGGCGCGTACACGCAGCTTCCGAGCGCCGTCGCCTCGTCTCGGGTGTCCTGGTTCCGCTGGCGTTGATTCTATTCGCGGGATCTTTCGTTCATTTCGGAACCACTCACGCGGCGCATCCGTGGTCGGAAGAGATCGCTCTCCACCACGCGGGCATTCCGCTCGCGCTCTTCATCGTGTTGCAGGATTATCGTTTCCTGCTGGTGGATACCTTCGTGCGTTTTCTAGCCAGCGGCGGTCTTGCCGCGGGCCTGACGCTCACGTGTCTAGCTGCCAATGAGAAGTGGCGACTACTCGAATGGAGCACACAAGACCCGTTCGTGGCAGGCCTGCTGATTGTGGCCGCCTGTTGCTCTCTTATCCTCTTCGCCGGACTCCGCGGGCAGTTGCAGAACTGGCTGACGCAACGGGTCTTCCACAGGCCCTCGCTGCAGACGGCGATTTCGCGCCTGATCGAACAGTCCGCCATGCGCTCAGAGGAGGAATGGCTCAGGGCGGCAGCGACGGCAATTGCCAAACACGTAAGCGCCGAGCATATGGAGTTGCACTCTGCTCCCGTCGATAGCGACTTACTGCTGCCGGAGGTCGTGGCGGCCAGCAACGGGACACTCCCGCCCGACTGCGGATGGGCCGAGGTGGTGGTTCCCTTTCGTTTTTCTCGCGGGGATTCCATGTTCCTTCTCTTAGGCCGCCGTACAGGCGGGCGACGCTACCTCAGCGAAGATTTGCGCGACATTGCCCAACTTGCGCTCGTAGCGGTCAGCCAGGTAGAGCGGTTTCGCTCGGATCGCGTAGAGCGCCTGGTTACGGAAGCCGAGCTGAGGGCCTTGCATGCGCAGATTAACCCGCATTTTCTGTTCAATGCACTCAATGCGCTGTACGGCACGATACCGCGAAGCGCGGACGGTGCACGCCGGACCGTTTTGAATCTCGCCGAGGTGTTCCGCTACTTCCTTCAAACCGAGCGGACGACGATTGCGCTGTCGGAAGAACTCCGGATCGTGAAGGCGTACCTCGAGATTGAACAGCTCCGACTGGGCGACCGGCTTAGCGTTCATCTGGATATCGACCCAGGTGCGCTGAACGTTCGCATCCCACCGCTTTGCATCCAACCTCTGGTGGAGAACGCGATTAAACATGGGGTTGCGGCGAAGGCGGCTCCTGGCTCGGTCACGCTTGCTGTTTCCAAACGCGAGGATCGCGTGGTAGTGGAAGTGACGGACACAGGAGACGGATTCGGAAGTGACGTCTCGGCCCGGGGGAATGGATTGGGTCTCGAAAACGTTCGGCAACGATTGCACATGATGTATGGAACTGCAGGACAACTCCGCGTTGCATCGGCCAACGGACCGGGCGCGTGCGTCGTTTTGGAACTCCCTTGCGTGGCGGAACAGGTCCCCGCAGGTGCCCACTCACGAATTGGATTGCTCCGATGACCTTCTGCAGCACCCGTCGTTCGAACGTCCGCACAAGCGACGCAGTCGCTGTGCGATACCTGTTA
>DASQDN010000637.1:0-13133 GCA_035634155.1 Bryobacteraceae bacterium
GCGAGGGTCGGTTCCGTTATGTGTTGGATGACGGAGACGCCGGAAAGATTGTCGACGTGCGATGCGCGCCGGAAGAGCCCCGAGGCAGCGTCCTGGTGGGCACGGTTCATCACATAGCCTGGCGTGTAGCCGACGATGAAACGCAGGTCGAGTGGTTGGGAGAGGTCAGCCGGTTAGGTTACGACGCATCGCCTGTGATGGATCGGAAGTATTTCCATTCGATCTACTTTCGCGAGCCTGGCGGGATCTTGTTTGAGATCGCTACCGATGCGCCAGGGTTTGCTGTTGACGAACCGGCCGAAGAACTGGGTAGGAAGCTGGTGCTGCCTTCGTGGCTTGAGCCCCGACGAGAGCAACTGGAAGCCGTTCTTCCTCCGCTGAGGTTGCGATGAGCGACCTCGGGTGTATCCATCGCTCTGTTGCTGCCGAACGCCCAGACTCGCCCACCGTCCTTTTGCTGCATGGTACCGGTGGAGACGAGAACGATCTGATTCCTCTCGCGCAGGATGTGGCGCCGGGCGCTGCATTGCTGACTGTGCGCGGCAAGGTGCTGGAGAACGGAATGCCGCGTTTCTTTCGGCGCTTTGCGGAAGGTGTTTTTGATATCGAGGACTTGAAGGTCCGCACGGACGAACTGGCGCGATTCGTGGAAGGTGCGAGGCGCGAATACGCCATCGCGGGTCCGCTGTTCGCACTGGGCTATTCTAACGGCGCAAATATCGCCTCGACGTTGATGTTGACGCGCCCGGGTGTGCTTGCGGGCGGTGTGCTACTCCGTGCCATGCCCACCATGCAGATAGAGGAGAAGCCGGACCTTGCGGGTGTCCCTGTCCTCTTGGCCGCAGGCCGCCGGGATCCCATTGTGCGGGTGGAGCAGAGCCTCGCTTTGCAAGAAATGTTCGAGGCGTGTGGCGCCGAGTTGTCGTTGCACTGGCACGAGGGAGGGCATGAGCTGGGCGCGGACGATGTTGCGGTTGCGAGCCGCTGGCTCGGTGTCGCAATGAATTCACGTTCATAATCGACCTCCGATGAAACGCGCTCTGCCGGGCTGTCCGTCAGAGTGGGTGCCGGCGGCAGGCTGGCCGGAGAAGTCAACATGCGGTTTGGGGTGTTTGTTTTGGTTCTCGCGTCAAATGCGTTTGCCGCTGGTCCTCTTATCGTGGGAGGAAGAGGTGGTACGTCGCTCGACGTTAATTCATCGAGCAACACGTTAAGTTCGGTGACGCGTGACCTGATGGGTCACAACTACGCTATCGGCCCGACGTTGGGAGTCAGATTGCCTGCGGGTTTGTCGGTGGAAGGCGACGCGCTTTACAACCGGCGCAGTCTCGGCCTAGGCTTTGCGGGTCTCGGCGCCTTGACGAGCCGGTACACATCGGCGGATTGGTGGGAGTTCCCGGTGATGCTGAAATTCACTCCGAGTCGTGGCCCGATCTCGCCAGTTGTCGGCGCGGGAGTGACGGTGCAGCACGTCTCGAACCTCGGCAGCGTGCCGTCGTTTCTGTTCAACGGCCGCACTTCGTCGAACTCGGTCGGCTTTGTGGCCGGCGGAGGCGTGCAGTTTCGCGCGGGAGCGTTGGCCGTGACCCCGGAAATTCGCTACACACGTTGGACGGGAAGCAGTTGGACGCAGAGCTTGCTCGATACCGTGCTCGCCGGGCAAAATCAGGCGCAGTTCCTGGTCGGCTTTACTTTTTAGTTAGCGCCCGGCACTTCGACAACCACCGGAATCCGAATTGCGTTCGTGGATCCCGAAGGTGTCAACTCGACGAAGGTGTCGTATCGGCCGGGGCCGAGTCCTGCGTTGCGCTGCACACTTACTTCGTAAGTTTGGCGTTGATCTTTGTTGCGCCGCGGCTTCAGCGTGAGCCAGGGGTGCCCTGGACGAGCCGCAAACTTGCCTGCGCCATTTTCCGTCCACGCCGTGATGCGCTTGCTGTCCGTCTTGCCCTTCTTGTCGAGCCCGAAGGTTAAGCGACTCGGCGCGGCGGCTAGTCCGGGCTGAGCGGGCGGTTCCTGACGCACGAAAAAGCTCGTCTCGCCGACCGAGATGAGGGTGTCGCGAACGAGATTGGATGTGTTCGCGTCAGCCTGGAAGCGAAATGTTGCTGCATCGACGGTGCGGACCCAGGGCGACGCGAGTGCCACGGCTGGGGCGCAACCCGCAGGGGTGACCACGGCCGGAACGGTGAACTCGCCGCCGTTCGGAGGCAGGTTGGTTCGCGCCAGTTCCAGTCGCGCCGTGCAGGTGATAGGCTTCGGCACATTGGTGCGTGTGATGCTTCCGGGGGTCGGACGCGCTGGTGGAAGACCGGTGCCTCGCGGCCCGGAATCGTACGCCGGCTCGCGTGCGGGTGGTCCCATTGGAACTCCGGGAGGCAGGCCGGGCATTCGACCATCGGGGCCGATCGGCGCAGCTCCTCCGGGCATAGCCTGAGGCTGGTTTTGGGGCTGCTGGCCAGGCGGTTGCATTTGGGGTTGCACCTGACCCTGCACTTGACCCGGCATCGGCATTGGAACGCCCGGGGCAAGCTGCACAGGAGGCGCTACGGGTCCGCCTGAAATGGTGGGGGGCGAGTTTGTCGGCAACTGCATTGCGCTGCCGGTTCCCAATGCCATGCTGAAGAGCAAAACCGCTGACGATTGTTTTAAGTGCTTCACTGCTTTAAGAACTGTTTGATCGATCGGATTGCCTGCCGGCTGCGGTGATCGTTCTCAATCAGCGCGAACCGGACATATCCCTCGCCGAGCGGACCAAAGCCAATTCCGGGCGAAACTGCGACGAGCGCTTTCTCCAGAAGCAGTTTGGTGAACTCGAGCGACCCGAGGGCGCGGTACTGCTCAGGAATGGGCGCCCAGACGAACATCGAGCCTTGCGGCTTTTCTACGGGCCATCCCGCTTTGGTCAAGCCGTTGACTAGTAGATCCCGCCGCTGCTGGTAAAGGTTACAAATCTTCTTGGTGTCCTCCTCGCATTCCCGCAGCGCAATGATGGACGCGATCTGGATCGGTTGGAAGACGCCGTAGTCGAGGTAGCTCTTGATGCGCGCCAAGGCGGCGATCATCTTTTTGTTGCCGAGGCAGAAGCCGACTCGCCAGCCAGCCATGTTGTAGCTCTTCGACATGGAGAAGATTTCCACGGCTACATCCTTTGCGCCGGGAACCTGAAGGATGCTAGGCGCCTCATAGCCGTCGAAGCAGATGTCGGCATAGGCGAAGTCGTGGACCACCATGGACCCGTGGTGTGTGGCAAGGTCGACGATCTCCTTCATGAAATTCAAGTCGACGCACTGGGTGGTCGGGTTATGCGGGAAGGAGATCAGGATCAGACGCGGCTTACGAGTGTTGCGCTTGTACAGGTCGTGCAAGCCCTCGAGGAACGTCTCGGGATTCGGCATCGGCAACATGCACGCATGGCCCTCCGCCATGACGACGCCATATTGATGGATGGGATAGGCAGGGTTCGGCGACACCACCGCGTCGCCGGGGCCGATGACCGCGAATAGAAGATGCGCGAGCGCATCCTTCGCGCCTATGGTCGCGATGGCTTCTGTAGCCGGGTCGAGATCGACGTTGTACTTCGCTTTGTATCGGTTGACGATCTCATCGCGAAGGCGCGGAATGCCTTTGGACATCGAATAGCGATGGTTGCGTGAGTTCCGCACCGCTTCGATCATTTTGTTGACGATGGGCCGCGGTGTTGCGCCGTCCGGGTTCCCCATTCCAAGATCGACTACATCCTGCTGATTTGCGCGCAGTCGTGCCTTCATCTCGTTGACAACGGCAAATACGTAGGGGGGCAGCTTGCTTATGCGGTAAAACTCATCGCCTGGGACGGACATAAGGGTTATTGTACCGAATGGCCCCAGAATGCCCCTGCTGAATATCCGTTGCCAACGGAAGCGACGCGTAGTATCTTCATCCGAAAGAGGATTTTCACAATGAGAGCACTGGTGGGTCTGATAGCTGTATTTACGGCTACACTTGCGGCGCAAACTGCCGAGACGATTCCGTTTCGCGCGGTGCTGCTGCCGTCTAACGAAGTTCCCGCGGTCAACATCGCCGCTTCCGGAGCGGCCACGATCTGGATGCATGTCGTGCGCGACGCATCCGGGAAGGTGGTTTCCGCATCCACAGACTTCAACGTGACGCACACGTTCCCCGGAGAGGTGCGACTGACCGGACTGCATATCCACCGCGGGGCAGCGGGCGTTAACGGTCCGGTTGTGATTGATTCCGGTATACGAGGCGCTGAGCCCGTGGTTAGCGCTACAGGGCGCGGCACGCTGAATTACCAAGGACAGGTTGGGCCCACGAACACGGCCGGACTCGATGCCGTCAACGGCGTTCTGTCGAATCCGAGTGACTACTACGTCAATCTACACTCGTCGGAGAACCCGGGCGGCGTGATTCGCGGGCAACTGGAGCGCGCGGAGATGGTCGTGCTGCTCGGCCAGATGTCGCCGGCCAATGAAGTGCCTCCAATTGCCGATTCGCGCGCCGCGGGCGTGGGCGCGATCATTGCGATCGCCACGTGCGGTGGAACTCCAATGCGTGAGTGCACGCAGCCCACGTCAGGCCAAGTCATATTCGACACCAATTACAACGGTTTCCCCGAAGGAACGTCGTTCACCGGCTTCCATATTCACAGCGGCGCGGCAGGTGGCAATGGGCCGGTCACCATCAACACCGGCATCGGCAGTGGCGCGAATGCGGTTGCCGCAAATCCGGCAGGCGCGAATCTGCATTACGAAGTGGAAGTTCCTGTGGCCAACGCCGGAGCGTCCAATACGCTTCGTGGATTATTCATCGATCCGTGGAACTACTACATCAACCTGCACACGGCTGTTAACCCCGGCGGCGCAATTCGAGCTCAACTCCGAAATACCGACCGCATGCAGTTCCGGGTCACCATGAGCCCCGCCAATGAAGTGCCGGCTATCACCGACGTAGATGCCAGCGCGCCCTCCGTGTTTACTGCTCACACCATTCGAAATAGCGAGGGCGCGGTCACCAGCGGCGTCGCGATTTTCGACGTGAACTACAGATTTCCCGGAGCCGAGACGTTCACGGGCCTGCATATCCATAATGAGCGGGCGGGCGCGAACGGACCGGTCACCATCAATACAGGCTTGAGCGCGACGGCTCCGGTCACCACCACAGCCGGCGCCGGCAACATCTACCGGATCGTTAATGTGGGCACGACAGCCGGCTTGGCGGCGCTGAATTCGCTCGCCGCCAATCCCGAGGCGCATTACTTGAACCTGCACACCACCACCAAGCCAGGCGGCGTAGTTCGCGCTCAATTGGCTCCGGCGAGCACCGATCTTCCTGTGGTGAGTGCCGTCATCTCGGCGGTCAGCGATCCCACTCTGCGGACGGTCGCTCCGGGCGGTTTGATGACTGTGTTCGGCACCGGTTTCTCGAAGACCGATGCGGATATCGGACGCGCCTTCGGCGGAGATAAGCTTCCCACCTCATTCAACGGTGTCTCCATCACTGTGGGAGGCAAGCCCGCGGCATTGGTGGTAATCAACAAGGACCATGTCATCGCGCAGGTACCCACCGACGCCGCTCAGGGCGACCAGGCTCTGGTCGTACGCAACGCCAATGGTGAGGCTCGAACGGCGTCCACGGTTCGGGTGTCGAACTTCGCTCCAGCGCTGTTCTTCGGTCCTGCCGGCGGGTTCTTCAGCAAGCTTGATTACAGCTACGTGGATTCCTCGAATGCCGCACGGCCCGGCGACATGATCTGGACCTGGGGCACCGGGTTTGGAGCACTCACGGGCAGGTCAGCGGCGCCCGCGCTAGCAACGGGCGACCTTCCTGCGTTCAACGCGCTCTATGACACGGCGCCCGTGACAGTCACCGTGGGCGGTCGCGAAGCGAGTGTAGTGGCGTCGGTCGCTACGCCGGGTTATGCCGGTTTGAACCAGGTGCTGTTCGTTGTACCGCAAGGCGTCAGCGGAAACGTGCCTGTGGTTGTTACCATCGGTGGCGTTCGGTCAAACAGCGTCAACTTGACCGTTCGATAACGGCAGATACACAACGGGCCGGCTGTCGCAACCAGACGGCCGGCTCTTTGTGTGTTTACGAGCGCTGTGCGTCGCGTCCCTTGACACGATCGTACATATGTTGATCGAACGTCGTGCCGAGTCCCTGGTTGTACAAGCTCACCAACCCGAGCGCCTCCCGGAGATCTTCCTGGAAATCGTGGAGCGCTTTCAACTGCTCGGCTAAGGCGGGTATGCGTCGACCCTTCGGCGTTTGAAAGAACTTCTGAAACCCGCCGTCCACCAGCAGCCCAATCTCTTCCCCGACCAACACGCCCGCCTTGCCAACCAGCGGAGCCTCGGCGCCGCGGTCTTCAACCGTGGCGGCGCAGCCGAACTTTGACACGCGCGCTTTCGAGCCCTGCTCGGAAACGGTGAAGCCCGACTCGCGGACCTTACCCAAATGATCACTGAAACTGGAAACGTGCGCTTTCTTGTTGCGGAAGAACATGCGTGTGTTCCCCATTATAGAGCGTGGCTTTGAGCGGCCGCGCGCATTTGGCATAATTCATGCGTGCCCCACATCCTGGCCTTCGATGAAGGAACCACCAGCGCCCGCACCGTTCTCTACGACGAGACCGGGCAGCGCCTTCTGATGCGTTCGCTACCGCTTACGTCCGTGTACCCGAATCCGGGCTGGGTGGAGCAGGACGCCGACGAGATCTGGAACGCTCAGATTCGGTCGGCCATGACCGTGCTCGCCGAGTCGGGCGCAGCGCCGATGGCCATCGGGATCACGAATCAGCGTGAGACAACCGTTGTTTGGGAGCGCAAGACGGGACGCCCTCTCGCCCCGGCGATTGTTTGGCAGTGCCGGCGCACCTCCGACGCGTGTCGCCTGCTGGATGGCGCGCGGATCACGGCCAAGACGGGCCTGGTCCCCGATGCGTACTTCTCCGCGACAAAGATCCAGTGGATTCTCGAGCATTCTCCCGATGCCCGCGCAATGGCCCGCGACGGAGAGGTGCTCTTCGGCACCGTAGACAGTTGGCTCATTTGGAAGCTGACGAACGGGGCCGTCCATGTAACGGACCGGACGAATGCGTCTCGCACGATGCTGATGGATCTGGCCAGTTCGCAATGGGATGAGGATCTGCTCGGCTACTTCGACATTCCTCGCGCGATGCTGCCGCGCATTGTCGGCTCGTCTGAAGTAGTCGGCGCCACCGCGGCCGAGCACCTGGGCCGGGAGGTGCCGATCGCGGGCATTGCGGGAGATCAGCAGGCAGCGCTCGCGGGGCAGGCGTGCTTCCGGCCGGGGCTTTCAAAGAACACCTATGGCACGGGTTGTTTCGCGTTGATGCACACGGGCGACACGGTGCCTGTGTCGAAGAACAAGCTTCTAGCGACGGCGGCCGCACAGGGGTATGCAGTTGAAGGAAGCATTTTCGTCGCGGGCGCAGCGGTCCAGTGGCTGCGCGACAAGCTGGGCTTGCTCGAAAGCAGTGCGGAATCGGAGGTGCTGGCCAGATCGGTGCCCGATACAGGAGGTGTCTACATCGTGCCGGCATTTGTGGGGCTCGGAGCGCCGCACTGGAATGCTGACGCGCGCGGCCTGATTACCGGTTTGACCCTCGGCTCCACGCGCGCCCACCTGGTTCGAGCTACGTTGGAAGCAATCGCGTTTCAAACGCGCGAACTCGTGGACGCCATGCAGGCCGACAGCGGAGCTTCACTGAAAGAATTGCGTGTGGACGGCGGCGCGGCGCAGAACGATTTCCTGATGCAGTTCCAAGCCGACATGCTTGGTTGCCGTATCGTGCGTCCCGTCGATACGGAGACGACTGCGCTCGGGGCCGCGTATTTGGCAGGTCTGGCCACGGGCGTTTGGAAAGACACGGCAGAAGTGGAACAATTCTGGCGCGCGGACAAGGTGTTCGAGCCGGAGATGGACGCAACGCACCGTGAGGAGCTTTATGCCGGGTGGAAAAAAGCCGTCGCTAAAGCATGATCCTGACAGACCGCTTCGACCGGGCTCTGCTGCTCGCCAGCGAACTGCATCGTAAACAGAAGCGGAAGACCTCCGGCGCGCCCTACCTTTCGCACCTGCTGGGCGTGTGCTCGCTTGTGCTGGAGGATGGAGGCGGTGAAGACGAGGCGATCGCGGCGCTGCTGCACGATTCCGTTGAAGACCAGTCTGCCGGCTACGCGGGAGGTGAGGGAGCGCTGCGAGACCACATCGGGGTCAACTTTGGCCCCGAGGTGCTGCGCCTGGTAGATGCGCTCACCGAACGCCGGTCTCCAGAGACGGCGGCAATACGCGACAAGCGGGAACGCTGGCGCACGCACAAGCAGGCCTACATCGAGCAGATTCTGTCGTATGACCTTCCGGTGCGCCGCATTTCCTGCGCCGATAGCCTTTACAATGTGCGTTCTTTGATCTCAGGCTATCGGGCCATGGGCGAGAAGCTGTGGACTCGTTTCATGACTCGCGAAGCGGCCGACCAGCTCTGGGGCTACAGCGCGATCTCGCGCGCTTTCACTCAGGCTGGGGGGATCGGACTCGCGGCGGAACTCGAGGATGCAATCGACCAATTGCACCGGGTGACGGGCCGCGAGCGCACTACACCGTGAGCTATGGCTGCGATCCGGCTCGCGCAAGCTGCGGACATACAAGCTGTTTGCCGCATCTACGCGCATGACGTCCAGACAAGCGCCGCGACATTCGAAATCGACGCGCCCGAGGAGAAAGAGATGGAGCGCCGCCGCCCATCCGTTGCGTCTTCAGGTCTGCCGTACCTAGTTATCCAACAAGACAGCGCCATCGTAGGCTACGCCTATGCCGGCCAATACCGCCCCCGCCATGCCTACCCGTTCACGGTTGAAGACTCCATCTCCATCGACGCGGATGCCACGGGTCAGGGTCTGGGACGGCTGCTTCTGGCAGAACTCATCAAGCACTGCGAACAGGCCGGCTCCCGCCAGATGATCGCCGTAGTCGCGGACAGCGCCAACGTCGGATCGGTCGGCGCGAAGTTCGGCGCCTGGTACGACACCGCACTGATGCAGCGAGCGCTCGGCCCGCCGGCGCCATGAACAGTGTTCGCTACCTTCCTAACACCACGTTTGCGCGCTGTGATAGGTTATGCGGTGACACTGATGAGCTTAGAACTTCCAGAGATGGACTTCCAGCGCTTCTGGCGCCGGCTACAGCAGATCGGGCTGAATGCTTATGAAGCCCGATCCTACCTCGTGCTAATCGGGCATCCGCGCTTTAAAGCCCTGGAACTTGCGGCGCGCTCGCACGTTCCGCGGCAGAAGATTTACGAGGTGCTGGACAGCCTGATCGAGAAGGGATTCGCCCAAGTCATCCAGGAAAAGACAAAGTTGTTTTCGGCCGTCGAGCCTTCGCTTGCGATCCCGAGTTACCTCGCCCGCCGCGGCGACATCGTACAACAGGAGCTCGCCGAGCAGGCCCGGTTTGCGGGGTCGCTCGTGGACGATTTGACTCGCGCCTACTCGGAGGGACAGGGCGGGCGTGGCACCCTCGACTACCTGCGGATTGTGAGCGAGCCGTCCCAGATTGCGGCGCAATATCGGCGCATGCTGTCGGAAGTGCAGACCGAGTACATCGAGTTCTCGCGCCCGCCGTATGCGGTGGATCCGCTCGACGAGCAGCTTGTAAAGCAGGCGCGCCTGCGCGGCGTCGGGTGCCGGCTGCTGTACGAGGCCGGAACGATGGATGACGAGCACAAACAACGCATGGAAGAATACAAAGCCATCGGCGTGGAAGTTTTCGCCACTGCCGCGCTGCCGATGAAGCTTGCGGTCTTTGACGGCCGCCAGGGCATGATTGCGCTGCTGGATCCGGTGATCACGAAGCCTTCCTGGACCGCTCTAATGTTCGATCACCACGGGTTTGCCGAGGCGATGCGCGGTATGTTCGAAGACCACTGGCGCCGAGCTTTGGACGCGCAATCGCAAATCGCCAAACAAACAGCCTGACGCCGAACTTTTCATCGGGCGCGCCGCCTACCTCCAGCGCGGCGCGCCACAAATTCTCCGTAATCTGTTTCACCCGCGCCCCCCGAGTGAAACACTTCAATCACATAGGGAGTCCATTGACCAAAGTCAGGCGTAGCTCGAATGCGCTTGGGACTTCCAACGTCAATACGACAAAAAGGACGCCGAATGGAACAACTGCAAGAGCTATTGGTAGATGAGATTCGCGACATCTACGATGCGGAGAAGCAGCTTCTTAAAGCCTTGCCAAGGCTTACGAAGGCAATCAGCAACCCCGAGATCAAGGAATCCTTCACGCAGCATTTAGAAGTCACCAAGAATCAGGTAGCTCGCGTGGAGCAATGCCTGGAACTGCTCGGCGAGAAGGTCAAGAGCAAACCTTGCCGCGCAATGAAGGGCCTCATTGAAGAAGCGCAGGAACACGTGCAGGAGCACGAAAAGGGCGAGGTCCTCGACCAGGTACTTATCGCGGCGGCGCAGAAAGTGGAGCATTACGAGATCGCGGCGTATGGTACAGCGCGCGCGATGGCAAAGTCGCTCGGCAACAAGGAAGCGATGAATCTTCTGCAGGAAACGCTGCGGGAAGAAGAAGCGCAGGACAAGGGTCTGACGAACATCGCGCTAAAGCTGCAGCGTGAGATCGGACGCGCCAAGCCGCAGATGGAGGAAGAATCCTCGGGCCGCGGAGGCGCGCGAGGAGGCGCTAAAAAAAAAGTAGCCGCTAAGGGAGCAAGCGGCAACGGTGGAGGGGGCGCGCGATCTGCCTCCAAACGCGCGTCCTCCTCCGGAGCCTCGAAGAGTAACGGGCGAGGCGGAAACGGCAACGGCAAGAGCAGCGGCAGCGGGGCGGGCAGCCGTGTCCTCACCGATCGTGAAGAAATTCAGCAATGGGCTGAAGAGCGCGGCGCGCATCCGGCGTGTGTCCGAGGCACTGGGAACAAGGGCGATATCGGACTGCTTCGCCTCGATTTCCCCGGCTTTACAGGCGAGGACAAGCTGGAAGAAATCTCCTGGGACGAGTTCTTCGAGAAGTTCGAGGAGCGCGAGCTTGCCTTACTCGTCCAGGATAAGACTGCTCGCGGCCAGAAGAGTAACTTCAACAAGCTCGTAAGCAAGGAAACGGCAGCCGAAGCGGGCAGCGGCGGCGGCCGCAGCCGACGAGCCGGTGGTCGCTAAGAGTTTACGGCTAAGATCCGGGGGCCCCAGTCGGCAAGCTGGAGCACGCTCAATGATGCCGGGCTGATCTCCAGGCGTAGGTGGGTATCGAGGGGCATATTCAAGTACAGCATCAACGCCGACTTGATCACGTCCGCATGACTGAAAACAGCCACTGTTTCCTTCCGGTGCTGCTGCCGTAAGTTGTCAAGCTCCATCGCCATCCGCGCCTGGACCTGTAGCAGCAGTTCGCCCCCGGGCGCTTGAACCGAGCCGGGCAGCATATTGAAGCGGCGCCAGTGCGCGTCTCCTTCGAGGTCGGCAAGTTGCATTCCCTGCCACGCTCCGAAGTCGATTTCGGTAAACGCCTCCCGTGTCTGAATGGGCAGTCCGAGCGTTGAGGCGAGAGGTTCCGCGGTTTCAACCGCGCGTTGCACAGGACTGCTGTATATGGCGGAGATGGGGCGCCCGGCCAAGCGCTTCGCAACTTCCTGCGCTTGAATTCGCCCGGCAGCGTCTAAGCCTACGCCGGGCAGTCGGCCTGCAAGACCTTTGCCCACCCAATCGGTGGAGCCATGGCGTACAAGGAGAAAGGTGGTCACCCCTTCATTGAAGCTGGTCATCTTCGGACTTTCAATCAGTTCTTCCTGGGGCAACGGTCACGCCACATTGTGGCGCGCCTTATGCCGAGCGCTCGGTCGCCGGGGACACAGGACAATCTTCTTCGAAAAGGACGTTCCTTATTATGCGTCCAACCGCGACATGACTGACATTCCTGGTTGCGAGCTCCGGCTCTACAACCAATGGAGTGACATTGCGGGCGAGGCGCGCCGCGAGTTGTCCGACGCCGATGTCGGCATGGTGACTTCGTACTGCCCGGACGGGGTCGTGGCATCCCATACGGTCCTGGAGTCTTCCGCCGCCGTCCGCTGCTTCTACGATCTTGATACACCCATCACGATCTCTCGCCTGCAGACGGGGCAAATCGTCAGCTATCTTCCGCCGGAGGGATTGGGCGCGTTCGATCTGGTGCTCAGCTACACCGGCGGCGCCGCTCTACGAGATCTTCAAGCGTTGTTGAATGCTCGACGGGTAGCGCCGTTGTACGGCAGCGTCGATCCCGACATCCACCGGCCGGCAACATCCGTGCCCGAGTTTGCCGCCGACCTGTCGTACCTCGGCACCTACGCAGAGGACCGGCAGCAGACGCTCGAACGGCTCTTCATAAATCCGTCCCGGGTGTCTCCGCACAGGCGATTTGCCATTGGAGGTGCGCAGTATCCGGCGGACTTCCCTTGGACCGACAACATCTTCTTCGTCCGCCACCTTCCGCCGGTGCAGCACCCGTCGTTCTACTGCTCTTCTCGAATGACTCTGAATGTGACGCGACGCGCGATGGCACAAATGGGCTACTGCCCGTCCGGCCGGCTGTTTGAGGCGGCGGCTTGCGGTGTGCCGATCTTGAGTGATGAATGGGAAGGTCTCGACCACTTCTATACGCCCGGAACCGAGATCCTGCTCTGCCGTGATACCGATGACGTCCTGAACGCGCTGGAGCTATCCGACGCTGAGCTCAATCGCATTGCGGCTGCGGCTCGCGAACGAACGTTGGCCGAGCATACGGCCGAACGCCGGGCCATCGACTTTGAACGAATTTTGGAGGATCCACATGTGGGGCATTATTCCGGCAGCGGGGAAGGGAAGCCGCATTCAGCCGCTAGCTTTTTCGAAGGAACTGCTGCCGGTGGGGAGCCGGTTTGACGGCCACACCGAGCGCCCTCTAGCTGTCAGCGAGTATCTGGTGGAGCGCATGATCGCAGGCGGCGCGAACAAGATATGCTTCGTGGTGTCTCCGGGCAAGTCCGACATTCTTGAGTATTACGGAAGCAAGGTGTACTCCGCCGATGTCTGCTACACCGTGCAATCTCAGGCATCCGGCCTGTGCGATGCTATCTTCCGGGC
>DASQDN010000638.1:0-8608 GCA_035634155.1 Bryobacteraceae bacterium
ACGAAAAACTAGGGTTTATTCCTGTAGGGACTCGTCCGGAGTACTACGACGATCCGGTAGAAACCGCCGTGGTCATGCGGTTGTCACGCGCTGCGCGCTCATGATATCGTCGAGGTGTCACGAGCCGACCAACGGGCCTGACTCGGGCAGGAACTCAATTGAAGGAGAAAGCCCAAGATGGAGACACTGGCGCAAGACGAGTTGAAGGCGCACCTGATGGCCACAGACGAGCATTTTCGTCAACTATGCCAGCAGCATTCTGATTATGACCACAAGGTTGCGGAGCTTGAAGCCAAGCACGCTCTCAGTGAAGAGGAGCAGGTTGAAGAAGTTAGGCTTAAAAAGCTGAAGCTCCACTTGAAGGATCAGATTGCTGAGATTATGAGTCGGCACAAGGCCGAGCACGTAGCATAGCCTCAGGTGCGCTGAAAGCCGCCCACATCGAGCCCGGGCCCGCAAAAGCCCGGGCTTTCGTGTCTCTGTAGCAAGCCCTGCATGTTAGACTAGTTGCTTGTCAGGCCTCGGGCTCCGTGCAACGGACGGCCGCAAACCCCGCCAGGTCCGGAAGGAAGCAACGGTAGTGGTGCGGTTCGTGTGCCGCGGATTACCCGGGGTCTGGCATTTTTAAGGCCCAATGTCGTATCAGGTCATCGCGCGCAAATACCGGCCCGCGTCCTTTTCCGAAGTCATCAGCCAGGAACACGTTCGCTCGACCCTGCAGAACGCGATCACGTCGCGCCGCATCGCGCACGGCTACATTCTGTCGGGCCAGCGTGGGACGGGCAAGACGACGGTTGCTCGCATCATCGCGCGGTGTCTCAATTGTGTGAACGGACCCACGGTTGAGCCCTGCGGCGAGTGCGCCAGTTGCCGCGAGATTGCCGCCGGCGGAAGCGTCGACGTGATTGAGATCGACGCGGCTTCGAATCGCGGCATCAATGAGATGCGTGAGCTCCGGGAGAACGTCCGCTACCGTCCGGCCCGGGATCGCTACAAAGTTTTCATCGTCGACGAAGCCCATCAGATTACGTCGGAAGCGTTCAACGCCCTGCTCAAAACTTTGGAAGAGCCACCAGAGTGGGTGGTGTTTGTTTTGTGCACGACGGAGTCGCACAAGATCCCGGTCACCATCGCCAGTCGCTGTCAGCAGTTCAGCTTCCGGTCCGTCGATTACGACGAACTGGTAGGGCGGATGCGCTGGATCTGCCAGCAGGAAGGCATTCAGGCGGACGAAGAAGCGCTCGGGATTCTGGCTCACGTGGGTGAGGGGAGCGTTCGCGATTCGCTGTCTGCGCTCGATCAGGCAATTGCCTGCTGCGGGAATGTATTGAACGCAGGCGAGTTGCGGTCGCTAATGGGTTTGTTTTCGGTCCAGTCCTTGCAGGAGGTATCCACCGCATTGGTGGACGGAAACTCCCAGCGGATGTTGGACATAGTGCAGGAGCTTGAAAAGAACGGTCGCAGCCTCCAGCACTTTTGCCGGGAACTGTCGCGCTACTTCCGGAACCTGCTTGTAGCTCGTGTCTGCGGAGCCGAGACGAAGCTGATTGCGGCCTCGGCGGCCGAGCAGGCGCGGATGCGTGAAACCGCGGCACAGTTCAGCGAAGAAGACCTCACTCGTTACCTGAACTTGTCGTTGGAACTATTTAAAGATATTCAAGCTTCTCTGCAACCTCGGCTGCACCTTGAGATCGGATTGTTGCGGCTGGTGCAGGTCGGCAAGCTGCTTCCTATTGAGGAGGCGTTAGGCGCCTTAAAGACGGGAGGAGCGTCGCCCGCACCGCCGTCGCGCCAGCCGGTGAACGCACCTGCGCCTGTGCGAACGGGACCATCGCCGTTTGCGATGGATGCTGCTCGCAAGACGGCTCCCGCCCCGGCTCCGCCCACTTCGGCTCCCGTGCCCAAGGCGTCTGCGAAATCGACCGACGGGACGGCGGTTGCTCCAGCTCCTACCGTCCCGGCGCCGTCGTCAAAGGCCAGCGGCGGCGACTTCAAATCGGCTTTGTTCGACGCCCTGACCGAGATGGGCTGCAACTTTACGGCGGATGCCGTGGAAGCGTCGGAGGTAAGTGAGGGCAACGGAGAACTCGCCTTTGTGACGCCGATCGAGTTCAAGCTAGCGATGTCTGACGCCGACCTGCGCAAGGCCGCGCTGCAGGCATTCGGCAAGCCGTATCGCATCAAGGTCACAGTGGGCACGCCGGCGCGAGCGACTTCGGTCGCGGCCAAACGGCCGGAGCCGGCGGAGGATGAGACCATGCAGCGAGCCATGGCGGATCCGGCAATACAGAGTTTTAGAGAAGCCTTTCCCGGCGCTGAGATTCGCCAAGTGCGCAACCTGAAGGAGGGAGTATGAAGCTACCCGGCAACATGCAAGGCATGATGAAGCAAGCGCAGCAGATGCAGCAGCGCATGCAGGAAGAGATCGAGAAGATCACCGCCGAGGGCACAGCCGGAGGCGGGATGGTGACCGTAAAGATGGACGGCCACAAGCGCGTGCTGGGTGTGACCATCGACAAGGAAGCCGCCGGTGACGCCGAGATGCTGCAGGATATGGTCATGATCGCCTTCAACGAAGCTCACAAGAAGGTAGAGGCTGAGTCGCAGAAGATCATGGGTGGGATGCTCGGCGGCATGGGATTGCCCCCCGGTCTCTTCTAATCGATGCCAGATTTTGCCGAGCCGCTGGCGCGCCTCATCCTTGAAGTAAAGCGCCTGCCCGGGATCGGGCAGAAATCTGCGCAGCGGATCGCATTTCACGTCTTGCGATCCAAGCGTGAGGACGTGGACCGCTTGGTCCAGGCGCTGGTAGACGTCAAGGAAAAGCTCGGGATCTGCTCGAGCTGCAACAACATCAGCGACGGCGAGATCTGCTCGTATTGCCGGGACGTCTCGCGTGACCACGGCACGATCTGCGTGCTCGAAGAGCCGCACAACATTCTCCCGATTGAGACTACGCGGCAGTTCAACGGCGTTTACCACATCCTGCACGGCGCCATCTCGCCTTTGCGCGGCATCGGGCCGGAGCAGTTGCGGATCAAGAGCCTGTTGCATCGCATCGATAACGGCGCTGTGCAGGAAGTAATCCTGGCTACGAACCCGACCGTGGAAGGCGAGGCAACAGCGTCTTATCTGTCCCGGCTGCTGAAGCCTCTGGGCATTCGAGTGACGCGAATTGCCATGGGCATCCCGGTCGGGAGTGACCTCGAATTTGCCGATGAGGTCACGATGATGAAGTCTATGGAGAATCGTCGCGAGTTGTAGCGCGACCCTGCTGATTCACCCGCCGACGGCCCACGTGTGGAGCGATCGATCTGGCGAATCGCGCCCTTCGGTGACGGCGATGCGCTCCCAGCTTGCAGCATGATCGGCGCTCTCGAAAGGTTGCTCGCCGTCACTCCACCGGGTTAGCAGCTCCAAACCGTATCGCAGGTGATCGACGTGCGCCGGGATCCCTGGGGTTCAGTACCCACGCTTCACGGGGCGGCGCCCCGTCAATGAGTTCGGAGAGCAAGGTTACCGAAGCGGTAATCACTTCCTCTTGGTTCATACAGGAGCTTCGATGAGCTTCTAACCGGCTCCGTCGGTTTGCGCAAACCGTACTGTGTAGCCAGCGACTGCCTTGCCGCACAACTTGCCCTGCTCAATATCCGACCGATAATGAATCGCCGCATAGAGGCGGGAAATGCCGGCCTCTTCGGCATAGGCCTGGAATCGCGACGATGCGCTCGGAAAGAGGTACGCCAGCACATCTGCGGCAGCCGACGAAAACGTTGAGTGCCCCGATGTGTACGACGGAAAGTTCGGCAGGCCGATGCTGGTCCGGATACTTCGGTCGAGTTGGCTGGGCCGGGGATTGAAGTATGTAAATTTAGTGTCCCAGCATGCAATGGCTGCATCCTCCAGAGCCATGTTGAGCAGAGCGAGGGCTCGAGCGGCGCGAACCTCGCTGAATTGGGCTTCGACGATGTAAGGCGCAGCAATCCAGTTCCAATGGCCGGGAGGCGTCGGCGTTCCGGCGCCGTCGTTCCAATGCAGCGCTATGGCCAGCTGCTTGCGGGACAGCCGGCGCGCGACTTCCTTCACTTCGGCGAGCTCGCGGGCCATCTCCTGCGAACCGGTGGAGGGTGGTGGGCCTGGCCGCACTGCCGCAATGTCGGCCGAGTTCATCATCCACGGCGTGACGCGGCCGAACATGGGAAGCATTGGTGGCCTGGGTGGGCTTTCAAGGCTTTTCCACGGGATTTCGCCGCGAGCTGTCGCCTGGTCAGCAAAGGATTGCCAAATCGCGGGGTTGCCTCCCGCAGCTCCCATTCCGTCGGCGCGGGCTCGCGCGATTACGAGGTTTGCCACGGCTTGGCCCAAGGCGAGCCCAGCCGCAATGTCGCTAGCGGTGGCTCGCCCGGACAACAATGCCACCTGGCGCTGTTCCGCGGCGCGTTGGGTGAACAACTCAACGCCGGTGGGGAACAGCAATTGGAGCATCGCTGTGGTGACGCCGGAAAGCACCGCATCTTCCGACGGATACGCAGGTAAGTCGAGTTGCGGTCGAAGAGCTTGCACGCCGGAATCGACTCGCGTGGGGGCAGGACGATTGTACAGGTACTTGTAATGCCAGGCCGCTTTCAATGCTTCGTACTGAGCCACGGCCACGTAGGCGTAGGCGCGCGCCGCGTATGGAGGATTGGCGAACGGGAAACCCGGGTCGGCGAAAGGATTGTTCGCGTCAGGTACGGGATAAGAGTCGTTTTCCAGAGGAGCGGGCGGCAGATTCGCCTTAGCGACTAGTTCGAGCAGGATTTCGTTCCAGCGGAGCACTCCGCCTCGCTCCCAGTACTCGATCGATTCGCGTTGCGCATCTGTGATCTGCGATTGACCCAGCTTTACCGCGGCAACCTCGGCCTGATAAGCCGCGTCGCTGACCGGAACTGGAGGAGGAACAGGGACCTGTGTCGGAGACCCGAGCACGATCATCGTCCACCCGCCGGCGTTCGCATCGCTCCCGGCGGAGCGCGGATCACCTTCGGCAGCTTTCTCGTCCTCTGCTACCGCAAGCAAAGGGAGTCCTGCCGATGCCATCAGCATCAAAGCGCCTCTGCGGGAAAAGGTAAATGGGGCTTTCATCAATGCCGGCTCCCTGGAAAGTGAAACAGATACATAAGGCCCGCGGTAATGGTGGTCGATTGGCCAACGTTTCGTCCGTTCAGGACGTAGGAATAGGCTCCGACGAGAGAGATTTCCTCGTGCCTGGGGATCGGAATTTTTGCCATGCCCCCGACCCTTGAGAAGTCCATTCGGTTCGAAACAAACGGCATATCCTGACGCCGAATGTCACCGCCGCCTTGGGTGCGCTGTTGAGAAAACGAACCTGACAGGACGAGTTCGCCGCGAATCAGACCGCCGCTCAGGACATAGTCGAACACGTCGGGCATCGCGACTCGATCCGAGAACGTCAGGCGTCCGTCGGTGTAAAAATAGGGCCGATCCAGCGACACGCCGTCCCGCCAGGAATAGCTGGGCGACGCATTCAGAAAATAGCCTTTATTGGTACGGAAATGGATCGTTAACCGGCCTCCAATGCGACGGCTTCCGAGGCCGATCGAGAGCGGCAGAAAGTCTGGCGTGTAATCCGTCATCGGCGCCGATCCGTTGACTACCGCGATTGCGCGGAGTCTGCCGTTCTCGGTCAACTGAGTGTCGAAGAATTTGTACTTGGCGGCCAGCGTGATGTCCTGGAAGCCGCGCATTCCGGCCAGCACCCCTTGGCTTGCGTCCGTTCGAACGTGGGGGATGTGCGCAATTACGTTGAGACTATCGGTAAGGCCGTAGTTTGCGAAGATTTGATGGCTTTCCGTGGTGAGGGCGCCGATGTTGCCGTTGGAGCGCTTAAGGGCGCCTTCCCAATATTCGTCCCAGCTATCGTGCGTGTATAGGTAGCCGGCACATAGTTGGCGCCGTCCCATCATAATTCCGTCTTCTATCGTTTGACCATAGGCGGCCAGGCACAGCAGCGCGGACGCAATCGCGCGCGTGAATAATTTCATGTGGACTCTCGCCGAGAGCTAATTTACCCGAGCTGAAGCGTTAGGATTTAGTGAACCATACGCGCAAATGAACGACAATAACCAAAAGCTATTAGGCCCGCTCTGAGAGGCTCGATCGGGTGGCCGTACGCCGGAGGCGCGCCTAGCCCATCGCAGTGCCTTTTTCCGCCAGTATCTGGTTGAAAATATTCACCTTCCGGCCCAAGAACCAGCCGAGGGATTGGCGAAACGGCCCCCGAGTTGGTACAGTGACAAATTGGGCATGTTACGCTTCGAAACCGCGGGGGAATCCCACGGCGAGTGTCTAGTGGCAACGCTGACCGGTCTCCCGGCCGGTATTCCTATTTCCGTCGACACGATAAACCATGAGCTTTGGCGCCGCCAGCAAGGGTTTGGCCGCGGCGGGCGGATGAAGATCGAGACGGATCGAGCCGAGGTCGTTTCCGGCGTGCGCCATTCGCAGACCATCGGCTCGCCGATAGCTGTCATCATCCGCAACACCGACTGGAAGAACTGGACCGAGAATCTTCCGGTCGAGGGCGGCGACCCTGCGAACCGCAAGCCGGTGACTCGTCCCAGGCCCGGGCATGCCGATCTCGCCGGAGCGATAAAGTACGACTTTCCCGACGCTCGGTACGTTCTGGAGCGGGCGTCCGCGCGGGAAACGACGGCGCGTGTCGCGATCGGCGCCCTTGCCAAGCAGTTCCTTCGTGAGTTCGGAATCGAAGTCCTGAGCCACGTCGTCGCGGTCGGGAGTGAGCGACTGGAACGCCTGGCCACCTGGAACGAACTCGTAGAATTATCCAAGAAAACCGAGGTCCTGCTGGGTTGTGTCGATCCGGAAGCCGAGCAGCGCATGAAGGCTGTAGTGGATCACGCTTATCGCACCGGCGATACCGTAGGTGGCGTGTTCGAGGTGGTAGCGCATGGCGCGCCTCCCGGCCTCGGTTCGCACATCACGTGGGATACGCGGTTGGACGGCCGATTGGCACAAGCGATCGTGTCCATGCAGGCCGTGAAGGGAGTAGAGGTCGGTTTTGCAGCCGACGGCGCGGCGGCATACGGATCGCAGGTGCAGGACACCATTCATTACAACAAGGAAGGCAAGGCATTCTTTCGCGGAGCGAACCGGGCCGGAGGCTTGGAAGGCGGCATGACCAACGGCCAGGACATCCTCGTGCGCGGCTTCTTGAAGCCGATTTCAACGCTTCGACGGCCGCTCGAGTCAGTGGACCTGGAGACGCGCGAGCCCTCGGCCGCTGCCTACGAGCGCAGCGACGTGGCCGTTGTCCCCGCAGCCGGAGTGATCGGCGAGGCCATGGTGGCGCTGGTTCTGGCTCACGCGATGCTTGAAAAGTTCGGCGGCGATTCGCTGCGCGAAACCAAACGCAATTACGACACCTACCTGGAACAGGTACGAAACTTCTGATGATCTACCCAATCGTGAAATACGGCGATCCGGTGCTGGAGACGCAGGCCGCGACGGTAAACGAGTTCGACACAGCGGAGTTGCATAAGCTGCTGGAAGATATGTTTGAGTCCATGTACGCGGCGCGCGGTGTTGGACTTGCGGCGCCTCAGATCGGCATTTCCAAGCGCATCGCGGTGATCGACACATCGAATGGCGAGCGGCCGGAAGACAAGATCGTTATCATCAATCCCGAGATCATCAAGGTGGAGGGATCGCAATCGAGCGAAGAAGGCTGCCTCAGCATTCCTGGTTTTCGCGAGAACGTCAGCCGCGGAAAGCGCGTCACTGTGCGCGCCCAGAACGCGAAGGGAGAATCCTTCGAAATGACGGGCGAAGACCTGCTGGCGCGCGCCTTTCAGCATGAGACCGATCATCTGAATGGCACTTTATATATCAATCACGTTAGCGTCCTCAAACGCGACCTGATCAAACGTAAAATCCGCAAGCTGGCGAAAGCCGGCGAGTGGAGCTAGACGCGTTGCGATTTGTTTTCATGGGAACGCCCGCGTTCGCGGCGCCCACTCTGGAAGCTCTGGTGGAGGCCGGGTTCGAATGCGCCGGCGTGTGGACGCAGCCCGACCGCCCAAAGGGGCGTGGGCAGCAACTCGCCATCTCGCCGGTGAAGGAAGCGGCACTGCGCCTCGGCCTGGCTGTGCATCAGCCCGAGAAACTTCGAACGCCCGAACAGGTAGCCCTGCTGTCGTCTCTACACGTTGATATCGCGGTGGTGGTCGGGTACGGCCAACTCATCCCGCAGTCAGTTATTGACCTGCCCCGGCTGGGGATCGTGAATGTGCACGCCTCGCTGCTGCCGAAGTATCGCGGCGCCGCGCCGATCCAGTGGGCCATTGCAAACGGCGAGCAATTAACGGGTGTTACTACTATGCTGATCGACGCTGGGTTGGACACGGGAGCGATGTTACTGAAGGCGGAAACCCCTATCGGCTCGCAAGAAACGGCCGAGGACTTGTCGCGCCGGCTGGCCACCCTGGGAGCGAAACTGGCGGTCGACACAGTGATGGGGCTGGCGGCGGGAAGCATCCGGCCTGAACCCCAAAACCAAGCCAATGCGACCTGGGCGCCCGTGTTAAAG
>DASQDN010000639.1:0-4880 GCA_035634155.1 Bryobacteraceae bacterium
GCAATGACTCGCTATCAGGAGATCATCGACGAACGCCTCCATCGTGAGCGAGTGCTCTCTACGTTGGCCATGGTGTTCGCTGGTCAAAGTCTGCTGCTTGCCGCCGTCGGACTCTACGGCCTGACCGCGTTCGCGGCGAGCCGTCGAAGAAAAGAACTCGGCGTACGTATCGCAGTGGGAGCGCGTGCCGCACAGGTGGTTGCACTCATGTTGCGGGACACTGCCGTATTGCTCGCAACCGGAGGCATTCTAGGCATAGCCGGCGGACTTGCGGCTGGAATTGCTATGCGCGGAGTGCTATTCGGGGTAGGTGCGAACGACCCATTTTCGCTGGCTGCGGGGCTGATTGTGCTCGCAATTGTGGGTCTCGGCGCAGCGTTCATTCCCTCCCTGCTGGCGACCCGGATGTCGCCAGTAGACGCTCTGCGATCGGAGTAGTAGTACTAACGACGTAGCAGTAGTACGCGTCCGCATCGTTCATTTATCGTAAGATTAATCCTTGCGTACATTTATTGGCTTGGCCGCCGCGGCGATGGCTGCGGCAAGCTTGGCAGCCGCCGTTCCTGAATTCGAACCGAACGCGGGCCAAGCCGATTCTCGATATTCTTTCCTTGCCCGCGCTTCCGGCACACGCGTGTATATCGCGGATTCCGCTCTGGAGTTCGAGCCTGCTGTCCGATTGAAGTGGTTAAACACGAATCACTCCGCGCCGCTCTGGTCCACGAGCGACCCTACCGGGAACGTATTTCGATATTGCAACCAGCCAAGTGCTGCGATTTGCGCAAAATCCATACCAACGTATAAAAAACTTCGACGTCCCGCGCTGTATCCCGGAATCGACTGGGTACTCTACGGCCGCGACGGGCAAATCGAATACGATCTGGTGCTAGCTCCCGGAGCTGACGTGCGGCAAGCCCGCCTGCGAGTTGAAGGAGCGCCTGCCACTCTCGACGCGCAAGGGCGTCTGCACGCGGGCTCGATCCTGCATTGGCAGCCCGAGGCATACCAGATCATCGATGGCGCGAAGGTCTCGGTGAAGGCCGAGCTGCGCCGTCACGAGGATGGCGACTTTGGGTTCATTTTGGGAAATTACCGTCGCGATCGCGAGTTGGTGATTGACCCGGTAATTCAGGCGGTAGCAGCCATCGGCGGGGCGGCCGACGACGAGATCCGTGGATTCACCAGCACAGCGAGCAGCTCGTCATACAGGTATGGCGTGACGCGCTCAGGAGACTGGAATCGGAGTTTCACGGATAAGCGCAAAGATGTCTTCATCCAGGTAGAGAACGGGGCGAGTTTCACCACCCTTTTCTGGGGTGGCTCGGGGGATGAGGAGATTGGAGGAGCGGATTTCGATCCGGTGAATCCACGTTTGACGATAGTCGGCTGGTCGAGTTCGCAGGACGCCCTTCTTATGTCGCCGGACAATAACATGCGGCCGTATGCAGGAGGAGCGTCGGACGGGTTTCTCCTGCAAGTCGAGTGGCAGAACCTCACGTACGCCAATTTTCTAGGTGGCCCCGGAACCGATCGGTTGAACGATGTCAGAACTGAGGGCAGTACTTATGCCATTGCCGGCGAGACCGACGACGTGAGTTGGCCGAACGCTCTGGCCGAGAGGATTGGAGCAGGCGGGAAAGTCGACGCGTTTGTGGGCCAGTTCGACAGGCGAACGGTGCGCATGGTAGTGACTGGCGGCTCGGGCGATGACCGTGCCTCACGACTTCGCCGGGCGGGGTCCAAGCGTTGGGTGATGGTCGGCGACACCGATTCGCCAGACTTCCCTGCCACAGACGGTGTTCAGGCCGCCTCGGCGCGAGACGTCTGGGTTGGGCTGCTGTCTGACGAACTTCGTCCCAGCATGATGCGCCTCTACGGAGGCAGTGGTAACGAGAGTGCCGCGGGAGTCTTCCACGTGGAAGGCGCTGGGCTGTATGTAGGCGGTACAACCACTTCGCTCGATCTTCCCGGCGCTGTGGGCCCCTTCCGGGGGGGCGAGTCCGACGGATTCATGATTCAGCTCGATGCTGTTTCCGGGATGCCGCTGATCGCGACCTACATCGGCGGTTCCGGAGCGGACGAAATCTCCACGATGGATGGAGGCGCGGGCGACCTTCGCATCGGAGGCTCAACGGCGTCGGCAGAGCTGAATGTACCCGGGTTGACCACAGCCGAGAAGGCATTGGGCGGACGCGACGGCCTGTTCGTGTTATGCGACCTGACAACCGCTCCTGTGTTCGGACTGCGCGTGGGCGGAAGCGAGGACGATCGCGTGCTAAGCGTCGCTTCCAGCGGTCTCGGCAAGGTGCGGCTGGCAGGCTGGAGCGAGTCCGCGGGCTGGCTCGGAAAGCTCGATGAGTTCCGGACACCTGGGGGTCGCGACGGCTTCGTGGTGGATGCGTCATTCAGTGCGTTCAGGGTGACGCCCGATGCTCCCATTTACATCGGACGGAACCTGCAGACGAGGATTACGATCGATGTGGCCGCCGAGCCCGGAAACGACGGCATGTTGCTGGTGCGCAGTTCCGATCCTTCGAAGCTGCTGGTCTCGACGCGATGGGATCTCATAGGGACTGAGCAGGTACTGCTGTCCGAGATCGATGTCCCGCGCTACGAGTACATGCGCACCGTCGTGCTGCAGGCGTTGTCCGACGAAGGCGACGTAGACATTATTCTGGAACCGCGAGCCGGCGCTCCGTCTCCCGCGTATCCCAGCCGCCGAGTGCGAGTAAAGCTGACACCCTCGGGTTTGTTCGTAGATCAAGCCGGAGAGATAGTCACTCGTCCGGGATCGGACGCCAGTCTGGAAGCATATTACGCGGCAGTGTTGCCCGACGGCAAACCGGGGCCCAAGCAGACGCTGCGAGGAGGCCTCACCAGCGACGTTAGCCTTGTGTTCTCTAACCCAGCGCTCGCCGCGACTCCGAAGGACCCACCTTGGCAAGATGGACAGGGCGGTCATCGATTGGGCCTGCGCGTCCTGGCCGAAGGTGTGTTTACCGCGACCCCCGTTTCCTCGCATGTGCGACTCGGGCAGCCCGTCACCATTCGAGCTGCTTCCAATACACCTGTCGTCTTCAACAGGTCTGCGATAGAGCTGGCCAAGGACCATCAAACAACATTCGCGTGGGTGGGGTCGCCCGGAGACTCGCTGCGCTTCACCACGGACGATCCCGCTCGGCTCCGTGTTGGTCGTTCAGCTACCGAGTTGAGTGAATCGGTGACGCTCGCCTTCGACGCTGCCAATCAGCTTCGGACGGTGTGGATCGAGGCCCTGGACCGGGAAGGTGTCGTAACCGTTCGCGTCGACGGGACGCTCAACGGCAAGGGCGTAGACGAGAACCTGCAAATCACCTTGCTTCCGTATAAAGCAACTTTAAACGCAAGCGAGAACCGCATCGGACCCGGCCGGGAAATCTATTTCACGCTTACCACTACGCCGCAGATTTCCGGGGCGCAGGTCGCATCGGGAAATCGTCAGCCGGCGCCGCGGATTGCATCAGCGCGCCTGATCTCGACAAGTCCCGAGGTGCTCAAGATAGAACCCTATCTGAGCCGCCGTGTTGCTGTCGGAGTAACTCCCGGGACTGCCCGCGTGGAATGGGAACCTGGAGTTCCGCCCGAATTGCAGGAAGCGCGAGTGGACGTCGAAGTAGTACCGCTCGTGTTTACCGCTATCGTTCCTGAACTTCTCGTGCCCGCAGGAGGCGAGGTTCCCGTCTCCGTTACTACAAATGGTTCGCGGGATCTATTGAAAACCGTCCGGCTACGGATGGCGACTCCGACACCTTTTACGATCGGCGTCTTCGATCGTGGAACAGACGTCACTGTCGACTTCACTTCCTTCTCCTACGACGTGACGCTGAGCGCGGGCGAAGCTCGGGCGGGTGAGACAGGTACGGTGCAGGTTTCGGCGCCGGGCCTGCCCCCCTTCAACATTCCGGTTCGCGTCGTCGCTCCGCTTTTTCTGCCGACGTACAACCAGGTGCGAGCCAGGACTCAGGGGATGCTGCAGTTTGACTTATGGGGCGACCGGGATGGAAGCGCAGTGCCACTCCCGCCGGGCGCTCGAATCATCAAGCCCGCTACGGTGCGCGCCACATCTTCTGCGCCCGGCCTCTGCGCCTTCCCGGATCGTACGGAGTTCTCGGGTGGTGTGTTCAGCTTCAACATTCCATTCACCTGCTCCGGCGCAGGGAAGACCCTCGTTGCGCTCCAGCCCGGAAACGGCGCGAGTAGCATTCAAGCGCAATACGCGGTCGAGGTCACCGTCAGTCCAACGCAGCAGCCGGAGAGGCGCCTGGATGTGCCCATTCGCGTTCTGACGGGCGCGGGCGTCCAAGCGCCGTTGGGGGTAAGGTCGCAGAACGGGATCCCTTTCCGCGGGACTCTAACGAGTACTGATCCCGACCGAGTGCGCCTTGCTCTCAGTCCCGAGGCGCGCGGCGGAGCCAGTGTCCGGATGCAATCTTCATCAACGGTGTATGTACAGGGCTTCGCCACCGAAGGCGTAGTGACGCTTCGCGCCGAAAGCGAAGACGGTCTTAGCTCCGACATCGCCGTACATCTCTTCCCCGCGACAATGGCAGTTCGCCCCGACAGTTATTCGGGCGTGTACGAGGATCGCGCGCCCAATCTGTCGATCGAGCAGGCCTTGTCCGAGCCCGACCTGCCTCTCATTGCGGTGCCCTTCCTGCTGGAGCCCGCCAGCAGGAAGCTGATTTACGTGCAGGGCCTGCAAGTTCGCGGCGCAACCGATCCGGTATTTCTTCCTGGAACCAGTTCAGACGAGGCAGTCGCCACAATCGTCGGCCCTGGAGCAATTCTGCAGGAAGGGGCCGCGACCACACCTTTGAAATTGAAAATTCACAAGACCGGCG
>DASQDN010000640.1:0-5939 GCA_035634155.1 Bryobacteraceae bacterium
CCATGTTCTACGAAGGTCGCATTCTCACCACCGATGATCATCCATCCGCCAAGACCGGAAACGTGCGCTTCGAGGTCGCTGATCCGTACCGGAGCGTTGCCATAAGGGAGGTAAACGATTGAGGCATTCATCACTCCATAGATGCAATGCGCAGCTCACAGTTACTTGTATACTCGTACAGCGATGACTTCCTGCCGCCTACACCGCGCGCTCCTTGTAGCATCATTCGTCCTTTTTCTCGCAGCCGAGGGTTTGGCGCAGCAGTCCGTACCCGGCGTCTTCGATTCGTATGTACTGAGCCTTTCGTGGTCGCCCTTGTATTGCTCCGATCCGCAGCGCGCTGACCGTGATCCGCAGCAGTGCGGTGAAGGACGCAGATACGCGTTCATCACTCATGGACTGTGGCCGAACAACGTGCGCCCGCCGCATCCCCGCAATTGCGCCGAGCCTGGCACTCTCCCGCCGGATCTCATCAACCAAATGCTCGCCATCATGCCGAGCCCGCAACTCATCCGGCATCAGTGGCGGGCACATGGCACCTGCAGCGGGTTGAACATGCAGGACTACTTCGCCACCGTACGCGCCGCTTACCGGCTCATCCGAATTCCGCAGAACTACCAGAGCCCCGCAACCGACCTCGTGGTGCAGGCCGCCACCCTTCGCTCGGATTTTCGCCGAACGAATCCCGCGATCCCCCCAAACGCCATGCGCTTCGACTGCACAGGGCGCAACTTGCGAGAGCTTCGAGTGTGTCTTACCAAGGACCTAAAGCCCAAACCCTGCTCGGCCGCTATGCGAGATACCTGTGGCAATCGAGCTGTCACCATGCTCCGAGTGCGCTGACGGGCCGAGGTACGCCATAATCAATTAAAGATGGGCTTGCTGCAAATTACGAAGCTGCCAACGGCAGAGAACTCGGTTATACACCTGCATCCGGCTGATAATATTGCCGTTGCCAGAGTTGCGCTCTCGCCCGGTATCGATTTGCTCGTCAACGGTTCCACCGTGCCAGTGCGAGATTCCGTGCCGCCGGGACATAAAGTCGCGCTGAAGCCCGTCGGCGTCGGCGAAAACCTGGTTCGGTACGGGCAAGTGATGGGACGAGCGCGTTCGCCGATCGAACCGGGCCAGCACGTCCACACGCACAACGTCAGCTTTGAAGAGATCACGTTTACTTACGAGTACCCCACCGGCGATCTGACGCACACGGTCACGGCGAAGGCTATCCCCACCTTCCTCGGGTATCCGCGCGAGGATGGCCGGGCGGGCACGCGGAACTACATCGCTGTCGTCGCAGCAAGCAACTGCGCGGCCCATACTTCCGAGCAGATCGCCCGCAGCTTCGCATCCGACCAGTTGCCGCCGGGCGTGCACGGCATCGTGGCGTTTCCACACGGAGAAGGCTGCGCCCATACAATTGGGCCCGACACCGAGCAGCTACGCCGCACCCTCGCCGGCGTTCTTGACCACCCGAACGTGGCCGGCGCCATCATCCTTGGCTTGGGCTGCGAGACCAACCAGATTGACCACTACCTGGGTCCGGATGCCCCTAAGTCAGACCGGCTTGTCGGCTTAACCGTGCAGGGCTCGGGCGGAACACGAGCGACAGTCGAGGCCGCCCGCAAGGCAATCGCGCCGATGATCGAGCGCGCGGCTTCCGAAAAACGCGTCGAACTGCCGGCTTCCAAAATCGTCCTGGGCTTGAACTGCGGCGGGTCCGACTCGTTTTCAGGCATCACTGCGAATCCGGCTCTCGGCTTTTGCTCGGACATGCTGGCTGAGATCGGCGCGACGGCAGTGCTGGCCGAAACCACCGAAATCTTCGGGGCCGAGCACCTGCTGGTCAAGCGCGCCCGCAACCGCGAAACGGCCGAGCGGCTGCTGAGCTACGTGGACAAGTATAAGCGTTACCTCCGGCAATTCGGCGGCAGCTTCGACGACAATCCTTCGCCGGGCAACAAGGCGGGCGGGTTGACGAACATCCTGGAGAAGTCATTGGGAGCCGTCATCAAGGCTGGTACGACTCCGTTGATGCAAGCTGTCGATTACGCCGAGCGCGTCACCTCGCCAGGGTTTGTTTTCATGAACACGCCCGGATACGATCCGGCCTCGCTGAGCGGGTTGGCCGCGGGTGGGGTGAACGTCATCGCTTTCACGACGGGGCGGGGCAGCGCTATCGGATTTCCTACCATTCCTGTGGTGAAAGTCGCGAGCAATTCATCCATGTATGAGCGCATGAGCGACAACATGGACATTAACGCGGGCCGGATTGCCGATGGCGACGCGACCGTGCAGCAGGTCGGTCGAGAGATCTTCGACATGGTCCTTCGTGTGGCGTCGGGCGAGCAGACCTGCGCCGAACGGCTCGGGCACAAGGAATTCGTGCCGTGGCGCATCGGCCCCATGCTCTAGGGAATCGACGAAACGAACCCAAATGCCCGAAACGATGCAGGCGCTGGTAAAGCGAGGGCCGGGACGCGGCCTCGTTCTGGAAGAACGGCCCCGACCCGGGTGCAGCGAGCATAATGTCGTGGTCCGAATCCTGAAAACGGGCGTGTGCGGCACCGACGTACATATCTACGGCTGGGATAACTGGGCCGCCAACCGCCTTCGGCCGCCGCTGATCATCGGCCACGAGTTCATGGGAGTGGTGGAAGAGGTAGGCTCGGCTGTCGAGGATATTCACCCCGGCGATGTCGTTTCCGGTGAAGGACACATCGGCTGCGGCCACTGCTTTTTCTGCCGCACCGGCCAAGGCCACATCTGCCGCGAGATGACGATCATCGGCGTGGATCGCGACGGCTGTTTCGCCAACTACTTCTGCTTCCCAGCGAACAACGTTTGGAAGGTCGCGCCCGAGATCCCGCATGAGGTCGCGGCGATTTTCGATCCATTCGGCAATGCCATGCACACCGTGATGGCGCAGTCGGTTGCAGGCAAATCGGTCGCGGTGGTCGGCGTCGGCTCGATTGGACTGATGGCGTGCAAGATCGCCAGCGTAGCCGGAGCGCTGACCGTGATCGCGATCGATCCTCAGGAGCACAAGCGTAACCTCGCCCTGCAGTTCGGTGCCAGCGCAGCATTCAACCCGATGCAAGATGGGTGGAAGAAGCGTATGCTCGATCACACGCGCGAGGCGAGCGGAGTGGACGTAGTTTTGGAAATGTCTGGCAGCCGTGCCGGAATTCACGACACTTTCGAACTGGTGCGGCCGGGCGGGGAAGTGGCCTTACTGGGGATTCCGCCTGCCGACGTTTCCCTGAATCTTTCGGAAAGCATCATCTTCAAGTCCGTCACGGTTCGAGGAATCAACGGGCGGTTAATGTTTGAGACCTGGTACCAATGCGAACAGTTCCTGAAGGAAGGCAAGCTGGACCTCCGCCCTCTGATCACGCACCAGTTCCCGTTCCGCGAGTTCGAGGAGGCGTTTGCAGTCCTGGAGCGCGGCGAGGCGGTGAAGGTTATTCTCGACTGGACCAAATGATGCGCCTCGATCCTCTTAGCTACCTCGGAGAGCAGTTGCAGGCCTGGCGGGAAGCCGGAACTTTTCAGCGGCTTCGAACTCTGGAGTCTGCGTGCGAGCCGGTGTGCCGCTTCGACGGCCGGGAGGTGATCAACCTTGCCTCCAACAACTATCTCGGCTTGGCGAACCATCCCAAGCTGGTGGAAGCTTCAGTAGAAGCGGCGCGCAAGTTTGGCGCTGGCTCGGGCGCTGTGAGGACGATTTCGGGCACGATGAGCCTTCACGTGCAGTTGGAGGAGCGCATCGCGGCATTCAAGAATGTCGAGGCGTGCGTAGTTTTCCAGTCGGGATTTGCCGCGAATTCCGGGACCGTTGCGGCCGTGCTGACGCCGGAAGACCACGTCATCTCGGACGAACTGAACCATGCGAGTATTATCGACGGCTGCCGGCTATCGAAGGCCAAGATCCACGTGTTTGCGCACCGGGACGCTGCATCCGCAGACTCGAAGCTTGCAGCTTTGGGGGCCGATGCCGGACGCAAGCTGTTGATTACCGATGGCGTTTTCTCCATGGACGGGGACATCGGGCCTCTACCCGAGCTCGCCGATGTGGCCGAGCGGCACGGCGCCGTCATGATGGTGGACGATGCGCACTCCTCGGGCGTATTGGGCCGGAACGGGCGGGGCACGATCGACCACTTCGGTGTGCACGGTCGCGTGGACATTCAGGTGGGCACGTTGTCCAAGGCGATTGGCGTGCTCGGGGGATATGTTTGCGGGAGTCGCGACCTGATCGACTATTTGCGGCACCGGGCGCGACCCTTTCTGTTCTCAACGTCGCATCCGCCGGCAGTGGCAGCGGCATGCCTGGCAGCCTTTGACCTGTTGGAAGCCGAACCCGAGCGGATCGAGCAACTGTGGGAGAATACCCGGCGCTTCAAATCCGAGTTGCAGCAGGCGGGCTTGAGCACAGGAGCGTCGGAAACTCCCATTGTGCCGATTAAAGTTGGCGACGCAGCGAAGGCATTCGAGTTTTCGCGCGAACTCTTCCACAGCGGTGTGTTCGCTACCGGTATAGGCTTTCCCACGGTCCCTCAAGGGAAGGCTCGGGTGCGGACAATTGTTACGGCGACTCACACATTTGAGCAACTCGATCGCGCTGTCGAGATCATTTCAATGGTTGCCAAGCGCGTCGGCGTGCTTCCCTAGCCCACATGGGGTAAATCCCAGGCCTTACGGATAGTTCTGGGTCCTCGGGTCGCGTTCCATGGCTGTAAGTACTAGAACTTCAAACACATGTCGTGTTTCTTGACAGGACCATAGGCCTATTTGAAGGTTTCGCTGCGGTGGAAGTACCACAAAACAGTACGGCTATTCACTGTCGTGAAATCATAGACTTGCAGAGCCAATAGAACTCCCGGCGATCGAAAATTAAGGTTTTGAACCGGGTGTGAGACGTTTTTGCCTAGGGTTCTAGGGATTCCTGCTGATTCGCCGGCTCGACAGACGGTGGTACTTTCATATTGCACCGTAATGGTTGCAGGGAGAGAGATAAAAACATGACACGGATCTTACGCACTATCTGGAACGACGAAAGCGGTCAGGACCTCATCGAGTACGCGCTTATGGCCGGCTTCGTGGCCGTCGCGGCGGGCGCCATTATGCCTGGCGTTTCCACCAGCATCAGCACCATCTTTTCCAAGGTGGCCTCTGTACTGGACCGCGCCGACTAATCGACAACCCAACCCGAGACCGGGAGCACAGAAGTTGCTCCCGGTTTTCGATTTTTGGGGCGAAGTTCAGTGGGCGGATGCGCGAGCTACCAGCGACGGAAGCCCCGGCAGGTTGCCTTCGGAGTCGAACGGCCAGTCCAGACTGCTGACGATCTCCAGGTTCGGCGTGTTCTCGATTTGAGCCCGCAAGTTCGCCGTCAGAGCAATCAACGCGATCTCCGCCGAGTTGCGGACCCACCCGATCGTGACCTCCCCGATTTCCAGCTTGCCGACCGTCGGCGCGATCTTCTCGAGGCAGATCCGATCCGTCTCAAATGAGACCGGCGTACGGATAGCCGCTGGAGTTGAGGCAGTCAATGAATTGATAGCCGTAGGGTTCCAATCGATTGCGTTTACAAGCCGCTTGTGCACAACATCGGCCATTCCCAGACCGACGGCGTTGTTATAGCTGAGATCGCTGATACCCCGTACGTAAACTCGCTCAAATTTAGGAGCGGTGTCCCAAGGATTATAAAGACCGTGGACACTGCGGTTCACGACTTTGGTATCCATGCCGGCCCCACTGATATTCTTGCCGATCTCGTCGAGCATCAGGATGTCGAGATCAAAGGGGATCCGACCCATCCACGACTTGGTCGTCGCAAGCAGCTCCGCTTCCTTGCTCTCCATTTCCTGCACAGGTACGGCAGTCACTTGGGCCGTGTTGTGATTGGCGTCCTCGAGAATCGCCAAGCCGCCAAGAAT
>DASQDN010000641.1:0-7113 GCA_035634155.1 Bryobacteraceae bacterium
GTCGAAGGGATCTGCCTGTACCCGATCGTGAATCACCCCGGCTGGGATGACGACCGTCATTGTCACAACGGTTTGTGGGACTACTGTAACGAATCTGGCCACCGTGAGATCTATAAACCGCTGGCCGACGAACTCCGGACACAGACGGCTCGAATAGAGGCCGCAATCGCCAGAACAAGCCCGGAGCAGTCCGCCAACCTGCCAGTTCATGCCCTTCACGCCGGAGAGGCCGGAGCTGGAGCTTTTGCGTAATATCCGTCAATTCACTGAGGAGAAAGAAACAATCATGAATTTTACTAAAACAAAGACTACTATGCCCGAAGATCTGGTCTGCCTCTCGCATCTTCGGTGGGGATTTGTGTACCAACGCCCCCAACACCTCCTCAGTCGTTTCGCCAAGCATCAGCGCGTGTTTTTCGTCGAAGAGCCCGTACCCACCACTGGAACGCCAAGAATCGAAATAACCCGATGCCCGGAATCAGGTGTTTATATTTGCGTTCCGCAAATGGCCGAAGGCCTGGGACGCGCATCTCAAGACACCATCCTCAAACTCCTGCTCAATAACCTTCTGGTGGAACAGAAGATAACCGACTATTTGCTGTGGTATTACACTCCCATGGCGTTGTCCTTCTCCACGCACCTGCAGCCGCGCTTAACAGTGTTCGACTGTATGGACGAGCTGTCTCTGTTCAAAGGCGCACCCCAGGAAATGAAGGATCGTGAGAGCGAACTGCTTCGTCGGGCTGATCTGGTGTTCACCGGCGGACAGAGCCTCTACGAAGCGAAACTTGGACGCCATGACGATCTCCACGCCTTCCCGAGCAGCATTGAGTACGGCCACTTCGTCCAAGCACGTACAGCTCAAAGCGATCCCGCAGATCAAGCGGGTATTCCGCACCCCCGCATTGGCTTCTGCGGTGTGATCGACGAACGAATGGACCTGGAACTCCTCGGAAAGGCCGCTCAGTTGCGCCCTGATTATCACTTCGTGATGATCGGACCCGTGGTGAAGATCGACCCGGCCACGCTCCCGCGCCTCGACAACATCCACTATCTCGGTGGAAAGTCCTATAAGGAATTGCCGCAATATCTGGCAGGTTGGGACGCCGCCATTCTGCCGTTCGCGCACAATGAATCCACGCGGTTTATTAGCCCGACCAAGACACCGGAGTACTTGGCGGCCGGAAAGCCCGTGGTCTCTACGTCGATCACCGATGTAGTCCGTCCGTACGGCGCCCAGAAGCTCGTCCGCATTGCCGACACCCCCGAAGAATTCGTGACGGCGATCGAGCAGGCGCTTGTCACCGACGCAAACGACGCCGACTGGCGCGTGCGTGTCGACGCGGCGCTGTCGCAGAACTCATGGGATCTTACCCACAAGAGAATGTGTGACCTGATCGAAAGCCGTATTCTCAGCAGAGAACTCGAAGCGGCGCGGGTCACGGTCACCCCTACGGTTCCGTCCATTTCCCGAGCAGTCTTAGGCGATTAATCGAAAGGATACGCATAACATATGTTTGATTACCTCGTCGTCGGGGCAGGTTATGCCGGAAGTGTGATCGCCGAGCGCCTCGCCCGTAAATACAACAAGCGTGTCCTCATCTGCGACCGCCGCAACCATATCGGTGGGAATGCTTATGATCATTACAACGAGGACGGCATTCTCGTTCATAAGTACGGGCCCCATATTTTTCATACGAACTCGGCCGACGTATTTCAATACCTGTCGCAGTTCACAAAATGGCGCAATTACGAACATCGAGTGCTGGCTCGAGTAGACGGCCGGCTTGTACCGATCCCGATCAACCTCGACACCGTAAACAAGCTGTACGATTTGAGCCTGACAGAGGATCAGCTCGAGGACTTCTTCAGCGCTCGCGCCGAGAAGAAGGACCAAGTGCGGACCTCAGAAGACGTAGTAGTGGCTCGCGTTGGCCGTGAACTGTACGAAAAGATGTTCCGCGGCTACACGCGCAAGCAGTGGGGACTTGATCCTTCTGAACTGGACGCGTCGGTCACCGCCAGGATCCCGGTTCGCACCAATCGCGACGACCGTTACTTCACCGACACATTCCAGGCAATGCCGCTACATGGATACACCAGGATGTTCGAAAACATGCTGGACCATCCGAATATCAACATCATGTTGAACACCGATTATCGCGACATCGAGCGCGAGATTTCCTTCAAGGAAATGGTCTATTCGGGTCCCGTGGACGAGTTCTTCGGCAACCGCTTTGGCAAGCTTCCTTACCGGTCGCTGGAATTCAAGCACGAGGTGCATGATCAGGAAGTGTTTCAAGTGGCCCCAGTGGTGAACTACCCGCAGGAGCATGCTTACACCCGTATTACCGAGTTTAAGTACCTCACGGGCCAGCAGCACTCCAAGACCGCGATTGTCTACGAGTTTCCGCGTGCGGAAGGGGATCCGTATTACCCGGTCCCGCGCCCGGAGAACGCGACGCTCTACAAGCAATATGAAGCGCTGGCTCAATCCACGCCCAACGTTCATTTCGTCGGGCGGTTGGCAACCTACAAGTACTACAACATGGATCAAGTTGTAGCGCAGGCGTTAACTACGGTGGCGAAGCTTCACGGAGAACGACGTCTGGAGGTTACTCGCGAACCGGCCTCAGCGCCTACGCAGGTGATCATTCCGGCCGCTAACGGCGCTCCTTCGGTTACAACTTAAGCGATCGTCGACCGGCGCGCAGATAAAGCCGCATCGCGCCGGTCACGAGTGACTCGGTAATTCGCTTCGCATCTGAATTGCTGATGCCGGCGGACTGAAAGCTTTCTACGGCTTCCGCGATCAGGGACAACATCCGAGTCGCGGCGGTCCGGGCGCCGGCGAGATACTTCGCCTTGGCGCCCTTTTTGATTTGCACCAACGATCGCCTGTGGGGATCGTCTATCAGTGCGCGCACTGCCAGGACCGCCTCCGCGTCGCCCTCTACCACGTACCTGGAGCTATCGGCATCGATGGGAGCGAACGATGCGACCGCTGCGCCCGCCGCTCGGAAACAGGATGCCACCTCGCTCTCCGCCTCCGAATCGAGGATCAATAACACACGACTGTCCCAACGTATTTGTGCCGACCACAATTCAGAAAGCGTGGCGTGAAGGTCCGCACGCGGCACGCTCACAACCCACACGACCGCACGCGCCATCTCGTCGACGTCGGCGACGGGCGCCCCTGCGCCAAGAGCGTTTACCGCGCGACTCGCCACCCGGTACGAAGTGGATTTCACCCACCCAAGGCTGCGGGACAGATTAGGTAAACGGGCAAGCGGAGACCGGCTAACCGGCCCCGCGCACACTAGTGCCAGCGGTCGCAGTTTCTTCATGAATGGCTCGCGCCTTAATGGCTTTTAGCCTATCGCGGATTTGCGCAGCCTTCTCGAACTCGAATTTCTTCGCCGCTTCCTTCATTTGCTCTTCCAGTTCTTTCAAGAGCTGGGTTCGCTGTTCCCCTGTCAACTCCTCTACCGGATTCTCGGGCTCCAGCGGAACCGTCACGTAATCCGCCTCGGCGATAGCAATCAACGTCGTATCCAGCGGCTTGATAATGGATTGCGGCGTGATGTTGTTCTCCTCGTTATAAGCAACCTGAACAGCGCGCCTGCGATTAGTTTCGTCGATCGCTCGCTTCATACTCGCCGTCATCACGTCCGCGTACAAAATCGCGACACCATTTACGTTGCGAGCCGCGCGGCCGATGGTTTGAATCAGCGACCCCGTGGATCGAAGGAATCCTTCCTTGTCCGCATCGAGCACAGCGACAAGCGTCACCTCCGGCAGGTCAAGACCTTCTCGCAAGAGGTTCACGCCGATTAACACGTCATACACACCGCGCCGCAAATCCCGCAAAATCTTAACGCGATCAAGCGTACTTACTTCAGAATGCATATAAGCGCAGCGGACACCCACCTCGCTGTAATACTCCGACAAATCTTCCGCCATGCGCTTAGTCAGAGTTGTCACCAGCACGCGCTCATTCTTCTCGGCCCGTACGCGAATCTCGTGCAGCAGATTATCCACTTGCCCCTTGATGGGACGAATCTCGATTTCAGGATCGGTCAATCCAGTGGGGCGGATGATCTGCTCCACGACGACACCGGCCGATTTGGTCAACTCGTATGGCCCCGGCGTCGCCGATACATAGATCACCTGGTGAACCCGATTCTCAAACTCTTCGAAATTCAACGGCCGGTTATCGCGCGCGCTCGGCAGGCGAAACCCGTAGTTGACGAGCACATCCTTCCGGGAGCGATCGCCATGAAACATTGCCTGCAACTGCGGCACGGTCTGATGACTCTCGTCAATGAACAGGATTGCGTCATTCGGCAGATAATCGAGCAGCGTGGGGGGCGCTTCACCTGGGAACCGTCCCGAGAAGTGGCGGGAATAGTTTTCGATGCCATGGCAGAAGCCGATCTGCTTGATCATCTCGAGATCGAACATGGTCCGCTGCCACAGCCGCTGCGCTTCAATCAATTTGTTCTGGCCAACCAGTTCGCCATGCCACCATCGAAGCTCTTCCTCGATCGAATGCATGGCATTGTGCTTCATCTCAGGACTCATCACATAGTGAGTCTTCGGATAGATAGGGAGTCGCAGATACGTCTGTCTCACCTGACCTAATAGCGGGTCGATCTGCGAGAGACTCTCTATCTCATCGCCCCAAAACTCGATGCGATACGCATAGTCGTCATACGTCGGGTACAACTCGACCACGTCGCCCCGGACTCGAAACGTGCCGCGGCGAAAGTCGCCATCGCTGCGCTCGTACAATACCTCCACCAGCCGCCCGAGCAGTTCCTTGCGTGTGATCTTCTGCCCCTTCTCGAGCATCACCAGCATGCCGTAATACGCTTCTGGCGATCCCAAGCCGTAAATGCAGCTCACGCTCGCGACGATGACGCAGTCTCGGCGCTCGAACAGACTCCGCGTGGCGGACAGACGAAGCTTATCGAGTTCTTCATTGATCGTCGATTCTTTCTCGATGTAAACGTCACCCGAGGGGATGTAGGCTTCAGGTTGGTAGTAATCGTAGTAACTGACGAAGTACTCCACTGCGTTATGCGGAAAGAATGTCTTGAATTCGTGATAAAGCTGTGCCGCCAGAAGTTTGTTGTGCGCCAGCACCAGCGACGGTCTGCCCGTCTCCTCAATCACCTTCGCCATCGTAAAAGTCTTGCCGGAACCCGTTACGCCCAGCAAGACCTGATGCTGGTCGCCTTCGCGCAGGCCCTGCGTCAACTGCTGAATGGCTGATTCCTGGTCCCCGCGAGGACGATAGTCCACAGCCAAGTTAAAACTCATAAGTCCATTGTCCCAAAGCGAAGCCGTACCACTAGCTTTGGGCAGTTCGGTTTCGATCGAGTTGCGCATTTAACTCGCAACCGAACAACGCAATGATTGACAGCAGATACATCCATACCAGCAACGCGATCACCGCTCCAACGCTGCCGTACAACACGTTGTAGTTGGCAATGTTTCGGACGTACCAGCCAAATAATGTTGTTGCGAGCCACCACAGGGCGGTCGCCACAATCGCCCCCGGATAAACACTGCGCAGGCGTCTCGGACGATTCGGGCCCAGGTAGTATAGGAACGAAGTTCCCATCACAATAGCGGCCACCGCGGTAAGGATTCGGATGATCTGACTGACGAGATACACCGAGCCCGCCAGCCTTTCGCCGGCTTCCAAGATGCCGATGCGTAGAAGGATCCAAAGCTCAACACGCGAACCGAACACAATCAGAGCCGATGCGATCACTACCGGCAGCGCCGCCACGATCACCAGCAATGCAGCCATACCGCGCTGGGGCCAGAAGGGACGCCCTTCGGGAATCTTGTAAGCGGCGCGGAAGCCCTCCATCAGGCTCATCATTACCCCCGACGCTGCCCAGATAGATACCAGCACCGCGACCACCAGCAGCATTAAAGGACGCTGTCCACGCTCGGTGAAGTTATACCGGACGATATCTTCGGTGCCCGGTGGGACAACGCTGAACACGATCGCCGAAAGATTGCGTGAGACAGCATGCGCATTGGCCTGTATCAGGATGGCAGTAAGACTCGTCAGCACAGGGAAGAACGACAGCAGCGCAGAGTAGGCCGCGCCCTTCGCAATGCCGAGGATATTGTCTTTGTAGCAAGCAACCAGGGTTTGACGGAGCAGTTGTCCGTAGGTCGCCATCAGCCTCTATTCTTCCACAGCAGCCCCAATGCCCCGATCCATGACAGCGCGCTCAACACGGCGCAGCATTTCTGTTCTAACGTGCCACGATACTGTAGATCGACGGGCCCCGCAACACCGCGCAGCTTGATAAAACCGAGTGAGTCCTTCTCCACAGCGACCTCTCGTCCGCCGCTCCATGCCCGCCAGCCCTCATCAAACGTGACCTGTAGAGAAACCAGCATTCCGGCCGGCGGCGCATTCTCCACCCGCAGCCGATTCGCGTCCAGCCACCGAGCCGTCAGTGTCGGCCGTGATGCTTCTTCGATGGCCAGAACATACCCAACGAGAGCGTCGCGATGCGCGCGCGCCGGCTCCTCTTCCGCACGAATCGCGTGCGCCAGACTGCGAAAAGGCAACCGGTAAATGACATCGTTGCCGTTGTCGTACACCTTCTCCAGGACGCCCTCAAACTTCCCGGGATTCTTGTAATCGCGATAATGCTCAGCCGACTTCTGCCCATGCACAACCACGTACTCCACACCGAGCGCTTTCATCTCCCGAACCGACCCGACAACTTCCGGATCGGTACGAACGTGATAAGCGAAATGGACCGGCGTACGATTCCTCAACCCGGATTCGAACGCTCCGCCGACCTGCTGCAAATCGAACCATGAATTCAAACGAAAGCGCAGGCCACCGGACGCAAGCACGCGACCCTGCGGCTGCTGTGCCGCAAGCCATTTGGCCGCCTGATACTCCGGCGTGTTCTCCACTGGAACCGGCATGAAAGCGCTGCGCGGCTGCGTGACGTACCTCCACAACTGAGACGCGCCGCCCGCCATCAGCGCTACGGCGACTACCGCCGCACACCCCTGCCGCACGCGGTTCCCACCGGACACTGCGAATCGTAGAAAGGCCGCCAAGCC
>DASQDN010000642.1:0-5781 GCA_035634155.1 Bryobacteraceae bacterium
CGCTACGCATCTGCTTTCAGCGGGCGCCGATCTGCGGTCCATTCAAGAATTGCTGGGTCACGCGCGCCTGGCTACCACGCAGAAGTACACCCAGGTCTCGCTGGAAGATCTGATGCGTGTCTATGACAAGACCCACCCAAAGGCGTGAGGTCAACTGCCCAAAGCCTTCGGATTGCGGTATAATTATACACTGGAGTGAATAATTAAACAGAGATGGGCACTTCGGTTGGCGTTGTCGGGTTTCGCGGGTATAGCGGCGCGGAGTTGGTCCGCATCTTGGAGCGGCATTCGCAGGTCACGCCCGTGCTGATGGAGCACCGGAGCGATTCGGACGCTGCGGTTCTTCCGCGCGGCGCGCGCCGACATCCGTCCATACCCTGCACCGGCGATGCGGTGGCAGCGGAGAAGCTGGCTGCCGTGTTCCTCGCGACACCCCCTGAAGTGTCGATGGACCTGACGCCTTCGCTTCTAACCGCTGGGGCCAAGGTCATCGACTTGAGCGGCGCCTTTCGCCTCCGCACGCCTGAGAATTACAAGCAGTGGTACAAGGCCGACCACACACAGCCCGAGCTCTTGAAAGAGGCGGCGTACGGTCTACCGGAATTCTGCCGCGACCGCATCAAAGGCGCGCGACTCGTGTCCAATCCGGGCTGCTATCCTACGGCGGCGAATCTAGCACTAAAGCCGCTCATCGCCAAGCAAATCATCGACCGCACGGCTGGGATCGTGTGCGACGCCAAGTCGGGAGTCAGCGGCGCGGGTCGAAAACCATCGATGAAGACCAGCTTTTGCGAGGTGACCGAGAACTTCTCGGCCTACTCGATGCTGGACCATAGGCATGTGCCCGAAGTGCTGATGAATTCGGGGATCGAAGCGGCGGAATTCAGCTTTGTAGCGCAACTGTTGCCGATCGACCGCGGCATCTTAGAGACGATTTACTTCCGCGGAGCGGAAGGAACCACAGGCGATTCCATCGTGGGCACGTACGAGGAGTTCTATCGTGGAGAGCCTTTCGTGCGGCTTTATGATGCCGGGGTGGTACCCGATCTCCGGGCCATCCAACACACCAATTTCTGCGACATCGGCGTGAAGTACGATCCGTCTACTCGGCGGGGCGTAATTGTGAGCGTGATCGATAACCTTGTAAAGGGCGCCGCGGGGCAAGCGGTACAGAACATGAATCTGGTGCTCGGGTACCACGAACAGGAGGGACTGCTTTGAAGGTCCTTGTGAAGCTTGGCGGCACGCTCCTCGATTCGGCGGATTCGCGGCAGCGGCTCGCATTTGAACTCGCGGGTCTTCGTGCGGCCGGAGTGCAACTTGTCATAGTTCATGGCGGCGGCAAGCAGATGACACGGTTCCTCGCCGAACGGGGCGTTGAAAGCAGATTCGTCGGAGGGTTGCGAGTGAGCAGCCCTGAAGTTATCGATGCGGTTTTGAAAGTTCTCGCAGGCACAGTGAATCACGAACTGGTCGCTTCGCTGGTTGCCGCCGGCGCATTAGCGGTCGGCTTGAGCGGAATCGACGCCGGATTGACCGAAGCCGAGCCGATGCACGCCGACTTGGGCGCTGTAGGCCGTCCTGTGCGGTCGAATACCGCGCTCCTGGATTTGCTTGCCGGCAACGCGTACCTGCCCGTCGTGGCATGTGTAGCCGGTGACAGACACGGCGCAGTATATAACGTGAACGCTGACCAGATGGCGGTGGCCTGCGCCTCCGGATACGGGGCGGATCGACTCATCTTTCTCACGGACGTGGACGGCGTGAAAGGATCGGCAGGAGATGTGCTGCCGGAAATTACGGCGGCCGATTGCGAGAAGCTGATCGCAGACGGCGTCGCGACGGGCGGTATGCAAGCGAAGCTAAATGCAGCGACCGATGCATTGCGTAATGGAATCGGGCAGGTGATCATCGCGCCTGGCGCCCTCCATCGTGCGGCCGAACGTATCTTGGCCGGTGAACTCATCGGGACTCGACTCGCCGCTGGAGGTGGAGCGTTCCATGCGTAACGTTCTCGCGCTGGATTATCCTTCGTCCTCGTGGATGGATGGAGAATTGACGATCCGGAAAGCCTCCATGCCGGACATCCATGCTCTGCTGGAACTCATCAATGGATATGCCGCGAAGGGCATCATGCTGCCGCGCACCGAGTTCGAGATGTCGGAGAATATCCGCGACTTCACGCTCGCTTTCTCGGAAGGTCACTTGGTTGGATGTGGGGCGTTGCATTTCTATTCGCCGACCAGCGGCGAAATCCGATCATTGGCCGTGGACCCGAACGCGAAGAGCCGAGGTGTGGGTCGCGCCATCGTTCAAGCCCTGGAACTCGAGGCTAACGAGTACCACCTGCATTCGATCTTTGCCTTCACGTACGTCACTGGTTTTTTCGAAAAGCTGGGCTTCGAAGAGGTGGAGCGCGGCGCGCTTCCTTTGAAAGCCTGGAAGGATTGCTTACGCTGCCCGAAGTTCCAGTCGTGCGATGAAACCGCTGTGATCAAGTACCTGGTTCCAGAGCACCTTCGGGACGAGCACGGAACCGAAGGACCGATTCCGCACGGCTTCGTTTCGTTCCCCATTCTGCGAGGCTGAAGACCTTCCCGAGTTTGGTACTCCACGCGCACTCTCTAAGGCGTGGTTCCCTTTACAGCATCCCGGGCCGCCGCTACGCCCCGTTCGCGCGGCGTAGCGCAAAGGCATACGGCTGTTGTAGTTAGCGGAATCACGATTGGTTCAATCGATCCACTTCCGGCGACAAAAAAGCCCCAGGTTTGGACCCAGTCAGGAGCGATAAGGCGCACCGACAGGACCTGGGCTGGGTCTTTTCCCGCAGTCGATCCTTGGACGCAGAATCGCGCCGGTCACCCGCTCCTTTTTGCGGGTATCAGACCGCTCATTGGGGGACAATCATGAGAGCTCAAACCGTAGACGTAAAAGAATCAACCGGGAGAATCCTCTGCTGCACCATCTTCCGCCCCGGCGGGAAGAAGCTGCTGGCAAAGGGTCACCAGTTGAGTGACGAAGACGTTCACCTGCTGGAAACCGAGGGCCTGAGCAAAGTTTGGGTCACTGAACTGGAAGAAGGTGAAGTCGGAGAAGACGATGCGGTTACGATGGTCGCCCAGGAGATGGGCTGCGGCTGCCTGGAGATTCGCCTTGCGGCGGGTGGTCGCGCGAACCTGGTTGCAACCGAAGACTGCTGCGTACTCGTGGACGATGAGCTTCTGAAGCAGATCAACTGCACTTCTAGCGTGGTGATTGCGACCGTTCCGAACTTTAGTTATGCGCGGGCGGGCCAGCGAATCGCAACCATCAAGAGCGCGCCATTTGCAGTGGCGCAGGCGCATCTGGAAGCTGTTTGCGCAATCGTGCGCGAGCGCGGTCCGATTCTGCAGGCGAGGCCAGTGCGCGTTCCTACCATTGCTGTGTTGTACTCCGACGTGACCAATGGCGAACGTGCGCGACAGTTGTTTGAGAGCATTACCCGCCAGCGCCTGGATCACTTCAACGTGCCGTCTCATTACGCGCTCGCTTGTGTTGAGGAAGAGGGCACGGTAGTACGTGCTTTACAGCACCTTGCAAAAATGCGGCCAACGGTTATACTGGTTGCATCAACAACAGCTCCTGCTGGTCCGGAAGATGTAATCGGGCGGGCTATGGCAAAGGTCGGCGCTCACATTGAGCGCTTTCTCGCGCCTGTAGAACCCGGAAATCTTTTACTGATGGGGTACAAAGATGAAGTCCCGATTGTTTCGGCTCCAGGATGTTTTAGGTCAGCCAAGCCGAACGTGGTTGATCTGATTTTGCCGCCGATGTTGGCGCGGTATCGCGTTTCCGGGTGGGAAGTGGCGTCTTTGGGCCATGGTGGGCTTCTCGCCTAGTGAGTCTCCTCCACTACCACAGTCGTTTCCTCCGAGCGGCTTGTGGGTGCTCCTTACACCGGACGTCTGAAAGGACGCCCGGTGTTTTTTAGGTCTAAGCGGTTCGTTGATGCGAAGCTCACGGTTGTACTGGAGGTCTGTCCACCACGAGAGTGATCGACTGATCCGCGCCGGGACTTACGCGGATCGGCTGGGGGAATATCTTCGTCGCTCCACGGGTTCGTAGTCACTCGAGGCTGCCCCGCCGACCTCGTAGGTTAGACCATCGAGAACATCGAAGTCGATGCGGCCGCTTTTGTCGGTAATCTCATGCACTATAGGCAGGTAACCCCTCGCCGAACACCAGATGTGAATGAACGGCGCGGGTCTTCCCTCCGACCAGACGAACGTTCCGTATGGCGTGCTGGTTGCCTCCAGCGCATTGTAAGGCGACACTTCCCCATCGCGTAGGAAATGAGCTGAATCACAACTGGAGGCGGTGTTTCTCCATCGGAGGATTGAAGGCGGCCCAGCACTCGGCCATCGGGATTCATGAAGGCCGATGCTACGCCGCACCCTCCTAGCGGAACCTCCACCTGATAATCACACTCGGTGGGCCGGAAATCCGCCTGCGAAAAGGACATAGTGTAGGCCCCCGGACGAACCCCAACGATGTTGTAAGAGCCCGACCCGCCAACTCGGCCTGTGTAGTTCAGTCCACCGGCGCCTATCGCACGCACCGTCGAGCCGGCCAACCTAGCGAGTTGCCTGCCGTACAGTTCGTTGGATTCGTATCCAAAGGCAGGACGTACATTGCCTTGAATCGTCGTGATGGAAAGCCCGCGTGCCCACGCCTCCAGGAAGCGAAGGCCATCATCGGCTTGCGCGATCAGTTTGGATCCCGCGCACTGGGTTGTGAAGACCGCGCCGTTCTTCAAGCGATAAGCGTAGACCAGATATCGCTGCCCCATTTTGAACTCGACAGAACAACTTGTGCGCGAGGCTGGATCGACGTTTATCGAGGAGGTTCCCGGCTCAATACCTGCAAAGGAGCGTTCGATGGTGAATCGCGCCGGCCCTTCAAAGCCCGCATCCGTCAACGAGACGCCTACAAGATGACGGCATCGGGTCTGACTTTAGAGCACGCGGGCGCATCGCCACATACACACGCGCCGAGTACGAAGGTTGTAAGAAAAAGGGCTGCTACCAGTTTGCGCATTGAGCCTCCAAGTGCGTTTAGACACCGGAGACGCTTACTTAGTGCTTGGCTGGGCCGTGTGTGGAGCCGTCAGACGAGCGATCGCCCACGCCCTTCTCATTGCCGGTACGACTTTGCGTCCCTGCCGGGGTGTGGGCTGCTCCGGGTTGCACGTTCGGCGTGGCCGCGCCCGCGTGATCGAGTCCCGGCGCGTCGCCGGTAGCGCCACTTGGAGTTGGCTGAACGTCTGACTTGCCGTGTTCTCTTGCAGCTGGTTGCGGGCCGGCTGTGGAGCCGCCAGACGTTGTTCCGGGACCTACTTGAGGACGGCTGTGGATGTCGTCCGCGCCCTCTCCGGGATGCTTCGAACTGACTTCCGGGTTGTTATAACAACCGCCGGTCAGCAGGGACAATCCAAGCATGCACACAACGAGAGCGTATCGGTTCCGCATCCGAGTCCTATTGTAGCCTGTAGGATGTATGCGAACGCTCTTTCTGCTAATTCTGGCCGCGGTTCCGGTAGCGTATTCGCAAAAGAAGGCGCCTCAGGCGAAGCCGCCCGTCATCCAGGTGGTGGATGCGGCGGCGCATCGCGACGACGCGCAACTGGCGATCGATGGTAAGTTGAAGAACACGGGAGAGCGCTCCGCCGAGGACCTGGTGATCATTGTTGACGTGCTCGACTCGGACAAGCGCACAATTTCGACGCTGAAGGGAGGGTCCGAG
>DASQDN010000643.1:0-3162 GCA_035634155.1 Bryobacteraceae bacterium
CTGCTATTGCCGGGGTCACTGACCCCGGCCCCTATTGAAGCGCTTGTACAAGATCTGCGGCCGTAAGCGTTAAGGCTGGTTGCCGGGTCGTAATTCAACGGCGGTGAACAATGCTAGTCGCGGCTGACCGATTGACAGATGAACGGTCCGTGTTATCTGATAAGTCCGCTCGGTTGCCTTCAGCCGCTGCTCGGCGAAGCGCAGGAACAGCAAACGGCTGCACTCCCCGACACGAACAGATACAGCAAGCCGGTCCTCGCATTTGGAACGCCTATGGCCGTCACACCGACGTGAGAGACGAACATGAGGCAGCCAGAAACAAGACACTTGGTTCTGGCTTCCTGCACCGAAGCTTGTTTGAGCGCTTGGGCGTCGAGCTATTCGCGGATCTTATGGTCGACCTCGTTTATCGCGGCCTTTGCTCGCTCACGGGTCCCTTCAACTGGTTTTCCAGGGCACAAAACATTTGAATGCCCATGCTAGAAACGGCCAACCCCACATGAGCAGGATTACCCGGTCGGCTTCCAATCCCATACATGGGCAGCACCGTTAAGACTGTGAGTACCAGCGCGCACAGGCTGCGGAAGAACTTACTGTCCGCGTCCAATCGCTCGATTACACGGACCGCGTTGGGTTCTCGGAGCGTCAGATAGCAGGTCGCCAGGATGTGCCTGTTGTCGGGCTGCCGGTACTCTGTCTGGAGGAACTCGCGCAACAGTTTCATCGACCTGCATCTCACGGATCGCAGGCGCTCGTCCCGCAACGTCTTGTAAACCTTGTCATAAACGTCATCCAAACCCGCTCCCGCCGCGAAGAGAATTTGTCCGGCAAGATAGGACAGGATGACGAATGCTGTGACAAGGATAGAAGAGGAGGGGATCCGCGCAAGCTCTTTTCCGAATTAGGGATTCTTGAGAGCGGCAACGTATGTCAAGCCGACGATCAGGACCCGGGCAGAACAATTGCGAAGAAGTCACCGACACCGACGAAATACTCGGCTGGTTTCGGAGAATCTTCGGCTGCCATGTTTTTGCAGATCTACGTTCTCACACAGCCTTCAGATTGGGCGCACCCGGCCCAGGCGGCGCTGTCAAATCTTTCGCTCTTTGAATTCTCATGCCGAAACACAGTTTGGGCCGGATCTGTCTACGTAACAGCGAGCGGAAAAGATATCGAATGGCAAAATCTCTAGTTCTCGTAACAACGGCCGCGGTGCTCATGGTTGTGAATGCCGACAGGGCATCCGCACAACGTCATGAGATTCCTGCGCTCAATAGCTGCATCCGCGAGTTCTACGATCCGGGGATGTACAACTACCTGAGCTTCAAAAACAACTGCTCCCATTCATTGACTCTCGTGTTTGTAGCCAAGGACGGTTCTGGCGCCAGCGGCACCATGGATTTGCGTCCTGGAGGACAGGACTCGGTCGGCAAGCTCGCAGGCCGAGTCCCGAAGATCGGCGACTTTCAATTGTACGTGTGCCGGTCCGGCAATTTGCCAATGGACGAAACTGGCAAAGTGGTGAGCAAGCCTCGCGCTAACTTCGAGTGCAAGCCTAAGTCGCAGTAGGCGCCGCCGTGCTCCGCTGCAGATCGGCGAGTTCCGGAACGTTGAAGATTTGGGCGACGATCGGTCGCAGCTCCTCAGCGGCAGCGTTGTATGGACCCAGTAACTGCTGAATCGGCGCGCTCACCACGGTACGAAATGGACGGCTTCCCGGCTCCATTTCGATCAGGCGCACGTAAGCCTCTGCCACCTCTTCACTTCCAGGCGCGTCTGGCGCGCTGATGGTCGATTGAAATACGCCGAAAACACGTTGCGCATAGTCGCCCGTCTCGCCGTAATCGGCCACGAGTTGTGCATCCGCGGGGAGCATCGCCTTGTCAAAAATCGGTGTTCGGTAGATGCCGGGTTCGACCAGAATGGATTCTATGCCGAATGGCTTGAGTTCATATTGGTAGGTGTCCGCTAAAGCTTCCAACGCGAACTTACTTGCACAATACGCCCCCATTGCGGGCACGGCCACTCGGCCGGCGCCTGAACTGACGTGGATCAATAATCCGCGCTTCTGCCGACGCATGTGCGGCAGCACAGCCCGATTGACGCGGACGACGCCGTAAACGTTCACGTCAAACATCTGCTGGAACTGCTCGGGCGTATATGCTTCCGTGATGCCCACACCCGCGAATCCGGCGTTGTTGACGACCGCATCGATGCGACCGTGCTGCTCTACCGTTGAAGCGACCGCTGTCTGAACCGAGTTTTCGTCGGTGACGTCCAGTTCGACGACCCGCAGCGACAAGCTTTCCGAATGGGCAAGCTGCTCGATCGCCAGCCGGTTCTCCTTGTTGCGACCCGCGACGTCTCGCATGGCTGCGACTACGCGATGGCCGCGCCGCGCGAGCCTTTCGGCCGCGTCTCTTCCGAATCCAGTGCTCGCACCGGTGATCAGAACGACTGCGCTCATATTCTTCTACCCTCCTGGTGAGCTAACCAGTATACTGGCAGGCGCGGGCAGCGTAACGTGGGCGACGCCCAGCGCAGAACGCTCGATCCTGGCGAAGGGCCTGTGGCTAGCGGCGGATTCCAGCAAGGCGCCGCGCCGCTCTCCAACGGTGTTCCCGGCAGCGCTCGGGGAAGCCAGAATTGCGCGCGAGGAGCCTTCCACCACAACAACTTAGTACTCCCATACCCTCCCACACCTTAATCGCGACTAGGCGTTTCATGGGCATCGAAGTTCTGCGATTCGAATGCTAGACTGGCTCTCGAATTCCCTGTTCACATCTTGGGAGGGGCGGAGGTTTAATGGCGCGGATTTTTACCGTGTATAACTGCGGTACGGGTTTTAATCGCGAGCGGACGGAGGAGCTGATCGGCTACTTGGGGTCGATTACGGTCGGTATGCAGGCCAAGCCCAGGAGTGTTACGCCGCAGGACAAGTGGATGATCTGCGACGGCCCGGGCAGCTCGTCGAGCGGCAAGAATCCGGATGCGCACACGCCCGGCTCGGGGCTGTTCAAGAAGCTGCGCGGTAACGTGACGGGTCATGGCTGGGAGCAGAACGTTGCGGACGCCATGAATATCATTCAATTCATCCACGCGGGAAGCCCGATCTCGGTGATCAATATGGCGGGATGGAGCCGGGGCGCGGTGACGTGCCAC
>DASQDN010000644.1:0-3534 GCA_035634155.1 Bryobacteraceae bacterium
ATCGGAAAGCTTGAGCAGCTTTCCATCACGAGCTTCGGCCGCGGCATAGTCGCCTGCCGCCACCGCAGCTCGTGCCTCAGCCTTCAACTTATCGAACTCAATGCGAGAATCGGCCGCGGAAGCGGCGGCCACGAAGAGGAGAGCGATCCAGAACCTGCTCACGATAGTAAGACGTCGATCTTAGCAAATAGACTCAGGCGTTTCACTTAAAATCGACACTTAGTACCTAAGGCTGCAGCGTTTGCCGAATCAGTCGCGCTGGAACATCCGGATGGCCGCAATGCCTTCCGCGCCTGCCTCCATGCACGCACCTGCATTCCACTCATCCACACCACCCAGCGCAAACACGGGAACCGGGGATACCTGCACGGCTGCACGCAACCCATCCACTCCAACCGCGGGACCTTTCCCGGGACTCCCGTACACCGGCCCGAACACCGCGAAGTCCGCCGCATCCACCTCGCCGAACTCTTCTATCGAATGACACGAAACAGCGATCACAAACCCATCCGCCACAACCCGGCGCCAGCGCTCGGGAAGCACCGAACCCGATGGCAGATGCACCCCATGCGCGCCCGCGGCCATGGCAACATCCACGCGCCCATTCACCAGGATCCTGGTCCGCGATCCTCGCGCCAGCTCCAATGCCCGCCGCGTCAAGGCCAGCAGTTCCCGACCGCTTAGATCCTTCTCGCGAACTTGGATGTAATCCACGCCCGACAGCACCGCGCGTTCGATACAAGCGACCACGTCGTGGCAGCCGCGCCGATCCGTGATGTAGTAGCGCTTCACCGCGATCAAACCGGCTCGTAATACCGCTCGCCCGCGCAGCCTTTACACAACGTGCGGCCACTCGATTCCACTTGTCGGTTGAAATTGATCCCTTCCCCGCACGCATCGCAAACAATGCGACCCGCCTTGTACCCCGGCATCTCTTCCGGGCCAAGCCTCACCCGCACCCAGGCGATTGAGAACAAGTCCTCATCCGGCATCTCTCGATAAGCGAGCATCTGCTGCTCATTCTTCTTCTCGATCGCGGGATACAATTCGCGAGCCCGATCCTTAGACGACTCGAGGGCCACCACACGAATTGCCTTATCATCCCGCAGGTCGCAGAACGTCGCCGCCATCTTACCGAAGTCGCGAAACTTCAAAGCGCGCTTGCCCAACCGGCAACCTGTGACCACCGCGATAGCATCCGTGGCGCAGCGATCGATCTCCACAAACGTGACCAGCCGCTTGCGATCAGCCCCCGTTGGATCCTCAATCTCGAGATGCCGCAGACCACACAGCGCCATCCGCACCCCAAGGATTTGGCCCGCGCAAAGGTGCCCATGCGCCGCCTCAGCCAAATCCACATACTCCGCAAAGGTCTTCATAAGATGCGCAGCCCGTTGGACGGAAACATCACAATCCATTCTCGCGTCTGCGAATACGCCTCACGCGCGATCTCCACACGCAAGCCGCCGGCAAACTCCAACCGCACGCCATCCGGGGTATCCGACGTGCGCTCTAACTCCACCGGGATGCCATTCATCGCGACCCCTCGTGAAGACCGAGGCTCGGCTCGAAGCTGCCGCGGCCTCACCAACAAGTGCACCCGATCTCCCTTAAGATGCCCGGGGTAATAATCGGCCTCAATGTCATGCTCGCCCGCAATGCGCAGCACGCTAGTCTTGCGCGAAGGGTCCAGCGCCCGAATCTCCGCCGGCAAGATGTTATAGATGCCAAGCAAACGAGCCGTATCCAGCGTCCCTGGCTTAGCGCATAACGCAGTCGGAGGACCGCTCTGCACAATCCGACCTTCACGAAAGATATGCATCTCCGCCGCAAGCTCAAAGCACTCTTCCAAGCTATGAGTCACCAGCAGAATCGGAATCTCGAAGTCCGCCCGTATCTGGCGAACTACGTCGTACAACTCCGCGCGAAGAGGCGCATCCAGCCCACGCGCAGGCTCATCCAGCAGCAGCATTGAAGGCATACCCACCAGCGATCGAGCCAGTGAGCAGCGCTGCCGTTGACCGCCCGAAAGCTGATGCGGTCGGCGCCCTGCGACATCCTGCAGCCGGAAGCGCTGGAGCATCTCGTTCACGGCGCGATGCCGGTCGATGCTCTTGCCAGACTGCGCCGCGAACATCAAGTTCTCGCGAACGGTCATATGCGGGAACAAAGCATAGTTCTGCAGCACATAACCGCATCGCCTCTGCTGAGGATTGCGATCCACGCCAGCCTCCGCATCGAACAGCAGCACATCGTTAACTAGAATTCGCCCACGATCCGGACGCGCCAGCCCAGCAATGCAATCAAGCACCAGCGTCTTCCCCGCCCCGCTCGGCCCAAACAACGCGGTTATACCCTGACGCGCTTCAAAGGCCACATCCAGCGAAAACGCGGCTGATTCCCGAGCCGCCGGGAACTGCTTGACCAGTGTGGCTTCAATCATCGGGCTTGCGACCGCGGGACCAACCAGCCTCCTCGCAACCGATTCGCAAGCGTCAGGATCACGAGCGCAATGGCCGACACAACCAGCACCAGCACTCGAGCGACATGGCCATTGCCGGCTTCGACGGCATCATAGATTGCAACCGCCACCGTCTGTGTGCGGCCGGGAATATTGCCGGCCACCATCAACGTTGCCCCAAAATCCCCCAGCGAACGAGCAAAGCAAAGCGCCGCGCCGGCCAGGATCGACCGCCACGCCAAAGGCAATGTCACGCGCCAGAAGAGCCGCCATTCCGACGCGCCCAGCACACGAGCGGCCCTCTCATAACTATGGTCCACGCTTTCCAAAGCCGCGCGTGCGGTCTTGATCAACAGCGGAGCCGAATGGAGCAGAGCCGCAGCCACCGCGCCTTGCCATGTAAACACCAGCGGCGATCCCGTCACCTGCTCGTACGCCTTGCCCAACCACGCCTCGCGTCCAAGGAACACGAGCAGGTAATAGCCAAGCACCGTCGGCGGCAGAACCAGCGGCAGCGTGACCACGGCATCGAGTACATCTCTGCCCTTGAACACCTTGTTCGCGAGCAGGTACGCCAAAGCCAGACCGCCCGCCAGCGCCAACAGCGTGGACACCGTGGCGACGCGCAAGCTAAGCCAGAGCGGGAACCAGTCGATGTCCATCAGGCCCGCACGGCAGCGCGCGCGACAACCTCGATTGAAGCTTTACAAAACGCGGGCAGATCCTCCGGCTTGCGCGATGTGACCAGATTGTCGTCCACAACCACCTCGGCGTCTTCCCACTTCGCGCCGGCGTTCACCACGTCGTCCTTGATCGAAAAGAAGCTGGTGGCCCGCTTGCCCTTCAAGGAACCTGTCGAGCAAAGCACCCAGGGGCCATGACAAATGGCCGCGACAAGCTTGCCCTCGCGATCGATCGCGCGAACCAACTCAATCGCCTTCGGATGCCGGCGGATATGGTCCGGAGCAAACCCACCCGGAATAATCACGCCATCGAAGTCCGACGACTTCGCCTCGTCATACGACCGGTCAGCCTTCACCGGATAACCGAGCTTGCTTGTATACGTTTGCCCC
>DASQDN010000645.1:0-9432 GCA_035634155.1 Bryobacteraceae bacterium
CGCAGCCTGACGGCAGCGTTGCTCAGTATCACAAACCACGCCAAGCGCTACGCGGCGCGGTCATGCGAGGGCAATTCCACCGCAAAGTTCCACCACCTCGGAGCCGGGCCTAATCCAGAAATCCACCGCCGTCAGAAAACCCGTTAACGCGCTTTGAAAATATTCTTTCCGCTGCAAACCATGCCAAAAACAGGTCCTACACCCCCGAAATGCTTGCACCTCGCTGCTACCGTAAAGCCAGCAAGGAACACCTGAAATGCGTACTGAAAAACAGATCGAAGCATCCCGCCGCAACGGCGCCAGATCCAAAGGCCCCATCACCCCGGAAGGCAAGGCGAACTCGGCGCAGAACGCCGTCCGCCACTACCTCTGCGCCGGACCCATCATCCTCCTCACCAATGAGGACAGCGACGAATTTAACCTCCTCCTGGAGAACTACACCGACCGCTTCCAGCCCATCGACCCCGTCGAAGCCGACATCGTCCACAAACTCGCCGCCGCCACCTGGCGCGACCGCCGAGCCACCTCCATGGAAACCGCGCTCCTCGAAGTCGAAATGTTCCACCAGCAGCCAGAGGTAGACGAAGACTACACCGAGATCACCCCCGAAGCGCGAGCCGTCCTCACCCTCCTCGGCAACCACGACGACATCCGAGCCACCGCCGCCCTCCTCTTCCGCTACGGCTCCACCGCCCGCCGAGCCTACACCGCTGCCTTCAAAAGCCTCCGCGATCTCCAGGGCGATCGCTTCAACCGCCAGCCCGAATTCGCGCCCGCGCCTCTCCGGGAGCCGACCGTCGAACCACCCGCAACACAAGCTCACGACCAGCCGCCGCCGCAATCCGCGGCGCACCAGCCCGCCGCGCGAGCCCCCCACATACCTAGAGCCGCCACCTACGCCGTCATCCGCCGCTACCGCGCGCACATCGCGGCCGTGAAAAACACCGGATTGCGAAACGAACCCAAGCCGCTCGTCGTCGCCGCGGGCCGCTACTCAGGCATCGAGCTGGTACAACCCTAGAACCGATCTCGCAACCTGCCGTGCCACCACTCAGTCACATGCTGAAACCGGCGCCAACCGCCGCTCTGCGTTTGCCTGCGCCCGAAGTGCGTAGCTCCAACTGCGCCATTGCGCCAGACGGGACGCCCCGGCACGCTACCATGAAAGGCGAAAGGCCGGATCGCTCACCTGACCGTGTGCGACCCGGCCTTTCTCATTGCCCAACAACCAGACCCGCGACCATGCCCACCACGCCCAACATCGGAATTGACTTCGGCACCACGAACAGCACCATCGCCGTTGCCACAGGATCAACCGTCAACATCGCCGCCTTCTCGTTCTTCGGCGCGCCCGTTGACACCTTCCGCTCCGTCCTGTTCTTCGAGCACGCCGCCCACGGCCAACCCACTCCCGCGCCGCTCGCCGGACCCCGTGCCATCGAGCGCTACCTGGAACCCCACGAAGGCGGACGTCTCATTCAGTCCCTCAAGTCCTTCGCCGCCAGCAGTGTCTTCCGCCAAACCCAAATCGGCGGACGTCAGTTCACGCTGGAGGACCTGATCGGAACCCTCCTCCGTATCCTCCGCAACGCCGTCGAGCAGCAGCTCGGACCTCTCGGCAACCGAGCCGTCGTCGGCCGCCCCGTCCGCTTCGTCGGCGCGGCTACAGCCGAAGACGAAACCCGAGCCCTTGCCCGTCTCCGCAACGCGTACGCCTTGGCCGGATTCGACGACATCGTCTTCGAATACGAACCCATCGGCGCTGCATTCTCGTACGCCCAGCGGCTCCCGCGTCGCGAGCTCGTTCTCATCGCCGATTTCGGCGGCGGCACCAGTGACTTCAGCGTCATCTGGCTCACCCCTGGCAGCCACCACCACGAAATACTTGCCACCGGCGGCGTCCCCATCGGCGGGGATACGTTCGATGCCCGCATCATTCGCCGCCTCGTTTCCCCGATTCTCGGCGCTGGCACGAACTACCGCTCGGTTCACAAAACGCTACCCGTTCCCGAGTCGCTCTATCGCAAGCTCGAAAGCTGGCATCACTTGTCCTTCCTTCGATCCGGCGAAAACCTGCGCACCCTGCAAAGCATCCGCGCTCAGGCATATGAGCCCGAAAAGATCGACCGTTTCCTCGAAATCGTCGAAGGCGACCTCGGCTATCACCTCCATCAGTCGGTCATGAAAACCAAAGTTGCGCTCTCGGCCAGTGAGCAGGCCGACTTCGTCTTCACCGATACGTCTACCGACATTCGCCGGTCCGTCCGTCGCTCCGAATTCGAAGCCTGGATCGCCGCCGATCTGAAACAGATCGAGTCCTGCGTCCGCCGAGTCCTGTCCGAAGCCGCCATCGCCCCGCAACAGATCGATCGCGTCTTCCTCACCGGCGGCTCCTCGCTCTTGCCGGCCCTCCGGCGTAGCTTCGCCGCCATTTTCGGTTTGGCCAAAGTCGCGTCCGGTGACGAGTTCACTTCCGTAGCTAGAGGCTTGGCCCTCGTCCCAAGAAAATGACGATCATGACCCACCCCCAAAAAAGCGTGATCTCGGCTCCAAAAAAACTAAAGGCAGGCAAGTACCGACCGAAAAGCACGGGGGAGGAGAGAACAATGACGTGTGCAGCCAAGCCCTTAGCAAGTGAGCGCAATGGAATGTTGGAGCCCGGGGCGCAGGCCCACTGCAAGCGAGTAGCCGCCTGGACGGAAGAACTGGCGCTGGTGCTCGATGTATCCGGCGGCGACGCCTCTGCCCTCCAGGAAGCCGCGCTCATGCACCATCACCCGCTCGCGTTTCTGCAAAGCACCGGCGCAGGACGGCTTGCCGGAGATCTTGGTTTTGCAATCGACACCGACTCCTCCGCTCCGCGCCTTATATCAGTAGAAGCCGAACAGATTCTAAGCGCGTTCCGCGCCAAACGCCCCGTCGCTGCTAGCAAACGCGTCAATGAACTGGTTCGTATCCTCGACATCGCGAACGCCTTCGATGAGCAGTTGGAGTTCGCGCCGTTCGAACAGGAGTCGCTGTCTGCAGTGCTGCAGCGCTCGCTAGAGCGCCCGCACGATGCCAACTATTCGGTGCAGTTCGCGCTCCGCTACCTTCGAAAAGCTCGCAAAGGCGATCTCGCTGCGCTCATTCCGAAGCTCCCGGTCTGCCCGGCCGTGGCTATGCGCTTGTACACGCTGCTGTCCAACGATAACGTCAGCTTGTCGGCATTGGATCAAGTCGCCAAATCAGATCAGGTAATCGCGGGCAAGATCCTGCAGGCCGCGAACTCCGCCTTTTACAGTCCGCGCCAGACGATCAAATCCGTGTCGCAGGCGATCAGCTACGTCGGAATCGACGATGCTCGCCGCCTCCTCCTGGCCAGCGCCGTTCAGCCCTTGTACGCGTCGCCGCGACTGAAGCGCATATGGAAACACGCGGTCGAGGCTGCCCAGACCGCCGAACAAATCGCAGCAATGTCCAGGAAAGTCGATCCCGCCGAAGCGTTCCTGGTCGGGCTTCTCCACGATGTCGGCAAGCTCGGCATCGCGCTCATGCCCCCCGAACTGAACTCCAGTCTCGACCGCCTCATCGTCAAAGGCTGCGAATCGGCTATCGCCGAAGTGGTCGTCTGCGGGTTCGACCATGCCGAAGCCGGCGCGGAAATCCTTACCCACTGGAAATTCGGAGAAGACATCATCTCCGCCGTACGCAATCACCATGTGCCGGAGCGCAACAGCTCGGCAATGGCGGCTGTCCTCTATCTCACCGAGTATTGGACTGACTCGGAAGAAGACATTCCTTCGAACCAACGCCTGGACCAGGCCTTCGAGCTCTGCGGCATAACACCCGCCCAACTCCAGAACACCGAGATCAAGTTGAACGACGCACTCTCGGGACTGTAAAGCGTGCGGTACAATAGCGCTTCCTTCACATGGAGCATCTGAAAGAACTCATCCGGGAGGTGCCCGACTTCCCGAAGCCGGGTATCAACTTCTACGACATCACGACGTTGATGAAGAATGGCGGGGGGCTTCGAGAAGTCATTGACGCCTTCCACGCTCACTACAAGAACGACAAGATCGACGTGGTAGTCGGCATCGAGGCCCGCGGCTACTTCTTCGCGCCCGCCATCGCGCTGGCGCTGGGAACCGGCTTCGTACCCGTCCGGAAGCCGAAGAAGCTCCCCTGCGAAGTCGAATTCTGGGAGTATGAACTGGAGTACGGGACCGACCGCCTGGAGATCCACAAGGACGCCATCGAGCCGGGCCAGAGGGTCCTCATCGTGGACGACGTGCTCGCCACCGGAGGCACTGCCGCGGCGGTGGCTCGACTGGTCGAAAAACTTGGGGGCCACATCGCCGGTTATGGGTTTGTAATCGAGCTCGATTTCTTGCGCGGCCGCGAGAAACTTCCGCATTACGACATCTACTCGCTGCTTCATTACTAGATGGCGACCAGGCGCGCTCGGGTTAAGGCCTTCGCCAAGCTCAATTTGTGCTTGGAAGTGCTCGGCCGCCGGTCGGATGGCTTCCACGAGCTTCGGACGGTCTTCCAGACCATTTCGCTGGCCGATACCATCGAAGCCGAGTTCACTCCCAGCAGGCGGACCGACGCGGTTCTCGAGTCCGACCTGGACATCCCGGATAACTTGGTCCTGCGCGCCGCCAGAGCGGTCCTGGACGCGACCAACGCGAAAGGCATTGCGCGATTCCGGCTCGTTAAACGCATTCCGATGGGCGGCGGCATGGGCGGCGGCTCCTCCGATGCTGCCGCCGTCCTGCTCGCCTTGCCGGCGTTAACCGGCAAGCCTTTGAAATGGAATCAGTTACTGGACATAGCAGCCAGGCTCGGTAGTGACGTACCGTTCTTTCTCATAGGTGGCACAGCGTTGGGACTGGGGCGGGGAACCGAACTCTACCCGATCGCGGAAGCCAAAGCCGCTCACGTTCTGGTGGTCGCTCCCGGCATCCACGTTTCCACCCCGGAAGCCTACAACGCTTTGGGCAGACCGCTTCTTTCGGAAGCTCCGCCGCGATCGAACGTCGCCCAACAACTGGCCATGAACCTTAGCGACGGAGTCGATTGGCATCGCTTCGCGGTCAACGACTTCGAGCCAGCCGTCTTCCAGCGCCATCCCGAATTGAAGCGCATCAAGGCAAAGCTCGCGCGTCTGGGCGCCAAGCCCGCCCTGATGAGCGGCAGCGGATCGTCCGTATTCGGGATCTTTAGCAGCGTCTCCGATCTTCGAACAGCGGCGAGCGCTTTCAAGGAGCATACCGTGTACCCGGTCTCATTCCTGTCACGATCTCGGTACCACGTTGCGAACCGTCGCCAGGATGTCCCTGATTGACCGTACGGTTTCTTCCCGAACGCCGTAGCGTTCGGCCACCACGGTGACTGACTTCCGGGCCAGCAGGTCTTCCTTCAAGCGAGTAGCCGGAAGGTGGCCGGCCGACATTTTGACGACGTACCGCGCCAGCGCATCGCTGATCGCGGCAGGGCTTTGGCAGAAAGGAACTTGCAGGCGGCGGGCCAGCTCGATCGCTTTCGACTCCGCCTTCATTCGGACCGGATGCGCGCCTAACCGGAACTGGCTCTCCGAGGTGGTGTTCCGCTCCCAACTGTGCACAACGGGAACATAGTATCCGTCTCGACATGCGAGGCTGACGGCGTACTCGGGATTCGGCTTCATACCGGGCATATCGGACAGAGTTGTAATGGCTTTAAGGTTTCTGTGATCTAGTTCTCATTGACTTTGAGTGGAGGCGTTTCTTACAATAAGCTTTCAGCGTATTACGTCCGGTGAAGACAACGCGGCACGTGTCTCTTCCTTCCCGGCCTATCCGGGCATCTCACCAAACCAATGGGTAACGAATGGCGTCGGCACAGCCTTTACTCGCGATGAAGTATGAGCAGATTCGAGTCTTTTGCGGGAACGCCAACCCGGCGCTGACTGCCGACGTTTGCGAGTGTCTCGGGATGCAGCCGGGCCTGATCTCGGCCCGCACCTTCGCCGACGGCGAGTTGCAGGTCCAGATCCTTGAGAATGTTCGCGGCGTGGACGCCTTCGCCATCCAGCCGACGTGTAATCCGGTCGAGCGTAACCTGTTCGAATTGCTGCTCATGATCGATGCCATGAAGCGGGCATCGGCAGGTCGGATCACGGCAGTGTTACCCTATTATGGATACGCCCGGCAGGACCGCAAGGACAAGCCGCGCGTCCCGATCTCGGCCAAGCTGGTCGCCAGCTTGCTGGAAAGGGCAGGCGCGGACCGGGTCCTCAGTCTGGACCTGCATGCGGCGCAAATCCAGGGATTCTTCGATATTCCTGTCGATCATCTTTTTGCCGCCCCGGTGATGATTGAGCATTTTCGGGCGGCGGCGCTGACCAATATTACGGTCGTGTCGCCCGACGCGGGCGGTGTGGAACGCGCGCGAGCGTTCGCCAAGCGCTTGAACGCGCCCCTGGCGATCATCGATAAGCGCCGGGAACAGGCGAATGTGGCCGAGGTGATGAACATCATCGGCGCTGTTCGCGGGCGGAATTGCATCCTGGTCGATGACCTCATCGACACGGCTGGAACGCTGGTCAAAGGCGCGGAAGCGCTGATGGAAGCTGGCGCTACCAGCGTCGCGGCATGTGCGACGCATGCGGTCCTTTCCGGGGCCGCGGTGACCCGCATAGAAGAGTCGTCGTTGTCGGAAGTGATTGTGACGAACTCGATTCCCTTACGGGAAGAGGCGAGGCGTTGCGATAAGATTCGGCAACTCTCGGTGGCTCCGCTGCTGGCGCGGGCTATCCAGAGCATTCATGAGGGCGGATCGATCAGTACCCTCTTTGTGTAGAGGGCAAAAGGTTAATTAGAAGAGGCAGCAGATGAGAAAAGATATTACGATCACGGCCGAGCCCCGCGAAACCCGCGGCAAGAACGAAGCCCGGCGCCTGCGCGTTCGCGGTCTGGTCCCCGCCATCGTCTACGGTATCGGGTCCGACCCCGTTTCGGTTGCAGTCGACCCCAAGCAAGTGACAGGCATCCTGAAGAGCGGGTCCGGCCACAACACCATCTTCGATATCGACATCCAGGGCGCAAAGGCTCCGGTCATGATCGTCGACTGGCAGCACGAGCCGATCAAGGCCAAACTGCTGCACGTCGATCTGCTGCGTATCGATCTCTCGAAGAAAGTCGTCGTGAAGATCCCGGTCCATACCCACGGCGAAGCTGTGGGCGTGAAGATCCAGGGCGGCCTGCACGAGATCATCACCCGTGATATCGAAATCGAGTGCCTGCCGGACGAGATTCCGGAAGTGTTCGACGTCGACATCTCGGGCCTGAGCATCGGCCAGAGCATCCGTGCTTCGGAAATTCCGCTCACCGGCTCAATGCGCCTGGTGAGCCCGTCCGATGCGGTCATCTCGCATGTTATCGGCCTGCGCGCCAGCACCGATGACGCTGCCGCTCCGGCCGCCGCCGCCGAGCCCGAAGTCGTAAAGAAGGGCAAGAAGGAAGAAGCAGCCGACGAGAAGAAGGACGACAAGAAGAAGAAGTAAGTGGCCTGGCTTATTGTGGGCCTGGGCAATCCCGGGCCGCAGTACGAGCTTACGTACCATAACTTGGGCTTTCTTGCGATCGACCGGCTCGCCGAGCGCAACCGCATTCGCGTGAACCGGACGGATTCGAAGTCACTGCTCGGTGTAGGAACGATTGGCGGCCAGGAAGTACTGCTGGCCAAACCGCAAACGTTCATGAACCTGAGCGGGACCGCGGTGAAGGCGTTGGTTGAAAAGCATTCGATCGAGGTCGGAAAGATCCTGGTGATCTACGACGATCTCGATCTACCCTGGACCGCGGTTCGCATCCGCCCAAGGGGTTCCGCAGGCGGGCATCACGGGATCGAAGATCTGGTGAAGCGACTCGGAACGCAGGAATTTCCCAGGATTCGCCTGGGAATCGATCCGGGGCATCCCCGGAATGGAGCCGAGTTTGTGCTTTTTCCAATCAAGAAAGCGCAGCTTGGAGAATTGGACGAGTTGCTGGACCATGCGGCCCTGGCAGCGGAATCCATACTTGCTGAAGGCGCCGAAAAGGCCATGACGAAATTTAATCGTCGCGCCCGAGGCTTAACACAAGAGGAAGAATGAACCGTATTTACGAAGAGATGTTTATCCTTCGTCCGGACGCTACGGAGGAAGAAATTACTCCGATCGTCGACCAGCTTCGCAGCACGGTCACGAGCGCCGGCGGAACCGTTGACAAGGAAGAGCGCTGGGGCGTACGCAAGCTTGCGTACCGCGTCGAGAAGCGCAACGAAGGTTACTACGTGCTCATGCAGTTCACTGCTGGGCCGCAGACCGTCAAGGAAGTGGAACGCCGCCTTCGAGTGAACGACGCCGTTCTGAAGTACTTGACCGTTCGCATCGACGAGAAGCTCAAGAAGATCGAGAAGCGTAGAAAGGTGCGTGAAAAGCGTGCCGCTCGCAAGCCGGCCCCGGTTGTCGCGCCGCCGCAGCCGCTCGAAGCCATGATGCCGGCCGAGCCTCGGCCTGCCGGACCGATGCCGGGAGCGCCGATTCCTGAAGCGCCGGAGACGATTGCCGGAGAGAGCAGCGGGGAGAACCAGGAGTAAGATATGGCGGAACAAAAAGGCGGACGTCCCATCGCTTCTTCCATGCGGCCCACCGGCGGCGACAAGGCGCTTGGCAGCAAGAAGCAGTATTTCCGGCGTAAGAAGCTCTGCCGCTTCTGCGTGGACAAGATCGACGACATCAACTACAAAGACACCAAGCTGCTGGGCTCGTTCATCTCCGAACGCGGCAAAGTGACACCTCGCCGTATTTCCGGCGTGTGCGCTCCCCATCAGCGTCGTTTGGCTGAGGCGATCAAACAGGCGCGTAGCATTGCGCTGCTGCCGTTCTCGTCGCCGGCATAAGAAGGAGGTTGAACAACGATGGAAGTCATTCTTCGTGAAGACATCGAGAAACTCGGACACCGCGGCGAAATCGTCAAGGTAGCTTCGGGATACGCGCGCAACTTCCTGCTGCCGAAAAAGCTTGCGGTTCAGGCCAGCGCCGCCAACAAGAAAATCGTGGAGCAAGAGCGCGACGCGTACCTGCGGCGTGAAGCCAAGGCTAAGGGCGAAGCCGAGGATCTTGGTCGTATGCTCGCTGCCCTGACCATCACGATCACGCAGCGTGCCGGCGAAGAGGGCCACCTGTTCGGGTCGGTTACTTCGAAGGACATCGCCGACGCGCTCGAGCGTCAGAACTTCACCATCGAGCGTCGTAAGATCCAGCTCGAGGACCCGATCAAGAACGTGGGTGAGTACAAAGTGCCCGTGCGCTTGCATCGGGATGTGACGGCGGAAGTGACCGTCAACGTTCAGGCCGAGCAGCACTAATCATTCAAATAGGTGGTCGTTGAAAGGGCCGCGCGAGCAATCGTGCGGCCCTTT
>DASQDN010000646.1:0-10698 GCA_035634155.1 Bryobacteraceae bacterium
GATGCGCCAAACCCACGAGACTCAGCGCCCGCCGGCTGCGATCCACACGCTCAGCGGCCGCCACGCCCGCATACAGCAGCGGCAGCTCCACGTTCTCAATCGCGCTCGTGCGCCGCAGCAGGTTGTAACCCTGAAACACAAAGCCGATCTTGCTATTCCGAATCTCAGCCCGAGCATCCTTATCCAACTGCGAAACATCAATACCATCGAGCCTGTAGGAGCCCGACGTCGGCCGGTCCAAACACCCAAGAATATTCATCAGAGTCGACTTGCCCGAGCCCGAAGTTCCCATAATCGCGACGAAGTCGCCTGCCTCAATCGCGAGTGACACGCCCTTCAACGCATGCACCCGCACCTCGCCGGTGTCATACGTCTTATGAAGATCGCGCACATCGATGACAATATTGCCTCTCATGAGTCCTCCTTACCGCCGCGTCCCGCGACCGCCGCCGCCCATCGGCATCATCGGATTGCGAGCAGCGCCACCCGCGCGCTGGCCGCCGCTCACCGCGGGCGTCGGTGGAGTTGCCACACGGTCGCCAGCCTGCACATCGCCAGACACGACCTCGGAAACCACGCCATCCGTAATCCCGAGTTTCACCGGCGCCGGAGTCAATGTCTCGCCTTCGATCTTCCAAACTGTGGGTCGGCCAGTAGCTTCCCGCTTGAAACGCAACGCGGCATTCGGCACCGTGACCACGTTCTGCTTCTCCGCGACAATCGCCGTCACGTTGGCAGTCATCCCGGGCTTCAACTTCAACTCAGGGTTATTCACCTGAATCACCGCCGTATAAGTCACCACGTTCTGCACCGTCTGCGGCGCCAGCCGAATCTGCGCGATGCGCCCATCGAAGGTATCCGCCGGGTACGCGTCCACAGTGAACGTCACGCGGCTCTCCGCCCCGAGCTGCCCAATGTCCGCCTCATCGATATCCGCCAGCACCTGCATCTTGCTCAAGTCCTGCGCGATCAAGAACAGCGTCGGAGCCTGCAGACTCGCGGCAACCGTCTGCCCCACGTCCACATTCCGAGCGACCACCACGCCATCGATGGGAGCCTTAATGATCGTGTGCTGGAGATTGACATTCGCGAGCTGCACCGCAGCCGCCGCCTGTTGCGCCTGAGCGCGCGCCTGGTTCACCTGCGAGCGCGCCGTCTGTGTCTGCGCCTTCGCCTGATTCCACTGCGCCACCGCCTGCTGCTGCTGAGCCGTAGCCTGAGCTAGAGCAGCCTTCGCCGTATCCAGCTCCCGCCGCGCAATCACACCCGCATCCGCCATGTCCTGTGTGAGTTTCAGGTTCCGCTGCGCATCCGCCACAACCGACTTGGTGCGCTCCACATTGAACTCCGCCGCCTGAGCCGATGCATCGGCCCCGAGCACTGCGTTCTCACCGGTCTGAATCGCAGCCGTAGCCGACAGTTGGTTGGCACTAGCTTGAGTCAACTGCGCCTCAAGCTGCGACGAGTCCAGCCGCGCTATGATCTGCCCCTTTTTAACTGGAGTGTTGAAGTCCACGAACAGTTCGGCAACCGTGCCCGAAACCTGACTGCCGACGTTGACAGTAGTCAAGGCATCCACCTTACCCGTAGCGCTGATGCTCTTGATCACGGCGCCGGTCTGCACGGGAACGGCAGTCCAGGAGGGCGCCTCTGGCTTCACAGTGGACCGATAGGCCAACGCAGCAACAGCGGCAAGCAGAATAAATCCTAGCGCGTAGAGCCACAGCCGCCGCTTGCGCTTCACCACTGGCTTGTTGTGCTTCGCAGGCGTAGCAGGCACGGTAGCAGGCATATTGAGAACAGGCATGGTGATGGCTCCTGTCCATAAGATGGCCGTGGCCGCCCAGGCGCCTGTAAGGGTTTGTAAACGAGCCTCAAGCTACACTGGGACTCGGATTCATCGAACGATGCGCAAATGGGTGAAATGGGGATGGCTACCGGTGCTGCTGGCGTTCTGCTACGCCGGCTGGATCTTATACGACAGAAGCGCGAGCAACAAGCGCATTGAAGAAGAAAACACCCGCAAGCGAGCGGAGCAGGACCAGGTGTTGCTGGACAAGCTCGGCGGAGGCGACCTGAAGATCGTCACCTTCTACGCCAACCCGGCCGTCCTCGAAAAGGGCGCAAAGGGCCTTCTCTGCTACGGCGTAATGAACGCCAAAGAGGTACGCATCGAGCCCCCAATCCCGGACGTCGGCCCCGCGCTCAGCCGCTGCGTCGAGGCCTCGCCCAACAAGACAACTGAATACACGCTGATAGCAATCGACGCCAAAGGGGCTCAAGCGCGCAGTACAGCCACCATCAACATTCGATAGCAAGAGGCGCCCGCCGAGCCATCAGCTTCAGCATCAGGAAGGCTGCACAACAACTGCCGAGCACCAACGAGTCCGGCTCCGGGACAGGTGCAACGGAAACACCCGGTCCGAAGTCGAAACTGAAGCCGACAGTTCCACCCGGATTGCCAAACCATGGCGGTTACGCCGATCTTTGGGCCGAACACGCTATCCAGGATAAAAGCGGCCCAGCGAAATCTAAACAGCCGTCACGGTAAAGCAAGTCCTCACGTGGCCAGGAGCAACACAATGACCAAGTGAGCGTTTTTCATAAGCAATTCTCCCCGTGGGAAGGAACGGCCGGTTTAGCGCGCTACGGAGCTGCTAGTTAGTAATGTCGTGCGTGCGGCTCTCCTGCCGGATCGGCATGTAAACGTCGTACCACTTCTTCTGAGCCGGACTGTCGGCATACTTCTTGAGCGACTCCTCGCTTTCGAATTCCATCACGATGATGTTCTTGTATCCTTCGTCTAATTGCATCTTGATGGGCCGCGTCCACACATTCTTCAGCCCCGGATAGTTCATCGTTTCGGCGGCCTTCAACGCAGCCGCAATCTGCGCGTCCGTTGTGCCTGCCTTCCACTGCACAGTGATTACGTGAATCACAGTCTTCGGCTTGTTCGGAGCAGCCGCCAGACCACCGGTGAGAATCGCCAAAGCGGCGAGAACCGCCACAAGAATCTTCTGAGTCATACCCGATAGTTTATGCTACCGTTGCCTCCTCCTAGCCGCCCTCAGCCGCTGCGTCGAGACCTTCCCCCGTGACAACACACGCCCGCAGAGATCGGCGCGAAGGGAGCCGAAGCGGGCAGCACGGCCGCCATCAACCTTCAGCAGGAACAACTTCCGGCTAGCTCATCAAGCCAGACTTGTGGCCCTGGTAGGCGCCTCAACGATCTCCGGGATCGTAGTCGGGCCGATTCTGGAGCGAACGGCTATCCATCGCTGTCGTGCCGAAACCAACAGCCACGTGGTCTCTTCGTAGCTTATCCGCCAGCGCTAAATACGGTATCCAGGAGCAAGTGTTGCCGGCAATCTCCTGGTACCGTGTTTCCGTCGTCCACAACCTCCGGGAAGTCTGAAGGGCGCACTAACTCCCCTCATGATTGGACGTTCCCACTTACACGTTGACAGACTTTGAAAATAATGGGTAACTCCAACAACCGAAACCGACAAACGCCATATTTCCCGACCAAAAACACCTCCATAACTTGACCCCGCCAGCTAAACTCCAAAATAGAATGGGCCGGACGCCCCACCACACCAGCGGGCGACCCCGGCCTTTTCGCATTTCCGAAGGAGCGCAACAAAAATGGCAACGCAAAAACAAATCGAGGCAAATCGGCGCAACGCCCAAAAATCCACAGGCCCTGTCACGGACCTAGGCAAAGCAACTGCGAAATTCAACTCCCTCAAGCACGGTATGTCCGCCGCCACCACCGTTCTCCCGCATGAGGACCCGATCTCCTTCGCCGAACTCCGCAACGCATTCCTCGAAACCTACAACCCCGCCAACGCAATCGAGGCCGCCCTCGTCGAAACCATTGCCAATAGTTACTGGCGCCTCCTCCGCATCCGCCGCGTCGAAACTGCAACGATCGACAACGGCATCCGGGGCCTGAAGAACCGCTACAACGCCTCCACCGCCCCAGCCCTCAACGACGACGAAGCCATGGCCGTCCTCCTCAATCAGGACGACGACCCGCTGCTCAAAATCGAGCGCCACCAGACCCGCATCGAACGTTGCTACTTCCAAGCCATCGAAACCCTGCGTCGCCTCCAGAGTCAGCGCCTGCGCGAAGACCGCCACAGCGCCGCCGAAGCCCGTAAGAAGGGGTTCGTTTTGAAGCAGCGGGCCGCTCACACTGCGGAAGCCCAAAACGCCGGATTTCCGGTCACCGAAACCGAACACGCCACGGTAATTCACATCCTTCAACCCAAAACACACATCGCTAACCGGGAAGGGGTTGAATTCCACCACAATCGAGAATAAGATTGGTGGCACCTTGGAGGTTCGATGGCCCTCAACGATACGATCGGCTCGGTCCTGGAGGCGAAGGATCGTAAAATTTGGGCCGTCACACCCGACACGTCCGTATACGACGCGTTGTGCGTGATGGCCGAACAAGACATAGGCGCCGTGCTGGTAATGCAGGGTGAGCGGTTGTGCGGCGTCTTGTCAGAACGTGACTATGCGCGGAAGGTGATCCTCACCGGTAAGTCTTCGCGCGAAACGGAGGTGGCCGAGATTATGTCGGAGCCCGGGGTGGTCACCCGAGGAACCACAGTCGACGACTGCATGCGTGAAATGACGGGGACACGCGTGCGCCACGTCGTAGTGATGGACAACACTCGCGTGACCGGCGTCATCTCCATCGGAGATCTGGTGAACTGGGTAATTTCCCAGCAGGAGCGCACCATCAACGATCTCCACGCATACGTCGCCGGGAGCTACCCAGGCTGACCGCGTAGTTAGTTCTTTGACATCAAGCACCGAAGCAAGCACGGGGACATGTGCCTCTCTACACGGCATCCGCAAACTACAAGCAGAGCGCGTGTCCCCCCTCCAAACACGCGCCACCGAGACGTAGCCGCTCTGTTTCTCCCCTACTCCCCAAACGTGATCCGATACAGCTGCCATTCCCTCATATGCTCAGCCCCCAGCTTCTGATAAAACCCAATCGCAAGCTGATTCCAAGCGAGCACCGTCCATTCCATGCGGCCACAACCGCGGCGATGAGCCTCTTCGACAGCAACGCCGAATAGCGCCTTGCCGACACCCCGCTGCCGGTACTCCTCAAGAATAAACAGGTCTTCCAGATACAAAGTAGGCAGCGCAAGGAAACTCGAATAAGTCTCAAGCACGATGGCATAGCCAACCGGGTAGCCATCCATAAACGCGAGAAAGCAATCAATCCGAGGCCGCTCACCGAACATGTCCCGCATTAACCGCGCCCGCGCCGAGGCCGTCGGCCGGGCGAGCTTCTCGTAATCGGCAAGAGCGTCCACCAGCGCCAGAATCGCCGGCTCATCCGAGACGACAGCTTTGCGAACCGTAGGCGAATGTGATTGATTCATACCCATCAAAGCAGCGCCTTCAAGCCTTCCGATCGCACACGCCAGCTCTTCTTAGGAAAGCCGTCCCACTTACCCGCCATCATCGCAACAGCAATCAGCAGCGCGCCGTTACCGGGCAGATAAAGAGGCAAGTTCGGACGCTGATAATTATGCCCATTGGCGCGCCAAACGTTCTTCGGCGATGGCACGAACAAAGCATCCACCGCGATCTCCGGCTCATCGAGCTTTGCCGCCGTCATAGCAACCATCGGGAAGTCCCAGCCCCATGTGTCTTCCCATCGCCAATCTTTCATCACGCGCTTCAGCGTGCGGCGCATCACTTCGCGATCCACGCGCTCCCCCCTGCAAACCCCGTACGCCGCAAGCATCGAAGGATGGTCGCGATTGCGCTCCGTAAAGGTCTGCGGGCAATTCTCATGGGCCAGATAAACGCCCTCGGCCACCGGCAGCGGAGACAAGCGCGCGCGAACATCGTCCCACTTCGCATTCCGCGCCAAGCCGGATCGAAGCCGCCATTGCTGCGCCGTCTCCAGGGCCTGCCGCCAGTACTCGAGCTCATACGTCGGGTTCCAAGTCTCGCGAGGTGGGTGGTTCTCCTGCGCCGGAATCAACGGCGGCCCCAACACGTACCGGCCGTTACGCTCAACAGCATAGTCGGCCATCCACTCGGCGGTCGCCTCGACAAGCGTCGCGTAACGCTTCAAACGAGCACGCGATGGCTGAACCGCATGGCAGTATTCGAGCAGCAAGATCGGATGCGGCTGCTGCCAGATCAGCATCTCGCCCACTCCCGACGGGCTGTCGTGCCCATCAGGCGAGGTCATCTTCGGCCACCGGGCGCCTTTGTACCCTTGGCGCCGCGCCTTTTCGCGAGCGACGGGAAGGATCGACTCGTACCACGGCAGACTGCGCTCCAACAGCGGCGTCCGACTCCACATCGGGAAATGCGCCGCGTGCCACCAATGCATCTCCAGGTGATACTTGCCGTACCAGCTATTGCAAGTCAGGCCCGTTTCCTGCGGCGGGAGCGATCCCGCACATTGAATCGCCGTCAGATACTGCGACAGAATGATGCGTCGCTCAAGCTCGCCGGCCCTCGGATCGCTGCTGCCGTTCACATCGATGGCAGCGCCTCTCGACCAGAAACTGTTCCAGTGCCTCATCGAAGGCGCGGGCACAGCGGAAGGGACCGGCTTGGAACTAAACTCGCAACGGAAGCTGAGGTTCGGGCCGGAAAGCAGAATGCGATGCGGGGCGGTCTTCTGCAGCTGCGCTCCAGCAGCCGCGTCGATGCGCACGTGATAGATGTCGGCGTCGAGCTTGCGGCGCACCATCATCGATGTCGCCGTCTGGCCTGCAACTTCGGTGGTGTGGCGCGCGTCGTTGGACCAGTCCGACGCGTTCATGTTGGGCGAGCCGTACGGAAAGTCGAACGCAACCGCGAGAGCAGGAAGGGAGGTCTCCACCGAAACGGCAATCGCATCGTGGGATTCGTGGCACTGTGTTCGAACCACAACCGGCGTGCCTTGCAACCGAAAACGGCTCTCAATGACGCCGTCCCAAAGATAGAGCGCCTGGTCAATGTTCGTGATCTGCTGCTCGGTTAATGGCTGTCCGTCGAGGAGGAATCCGATGCGCGCAAGGTTTAGCCGGTGAGGATTCTCGCGCAGCCAGTTGAACAGCGGCTCCTGGCCTTTGGCGTTGGTGGCGTAGCCGACGGGGCGGCCATGAGTATCGAACATTTCCAGGCGGAGGTCCGCGGCCGTCAAACCTCCGGGCGCCGGGAAGCTATGCCAGCCCCACTGCGATTGGGTACAAAGCGGCACGCTCTTGTCATACACAGCGGCAAGCGATTGCAGACCGGTAACATCAACCGTGAAAGCGAACTCGCCGTTGCCAACCGAAAGCGGCGAATCGCGATCGATCGCCGTGAGTCGGACGTTGTGCCGCGTGACCAGCGCGTTGCGGTCGATGGCCGTTTGTGCAGGCGCGAGAGCGGCGGCCGGTGTTAACGCGAGAAAGGTGCGGCGTCTCATCTTAAAGAAAGGTCGGGTTAGTATAGCTCAGATGCGAACCATCATTGCCCTGCTGTTGACCACTCTTGCATGCGCGCAAACATCGCGCGACTTGAAAGTGGAACGCGTGTCTCCAACGCTGCCGGAGAATCGCGCGCGGTGGGCAGTCGTGGTCGGCGTGTCTTCTTATAAGTATGCGCCCCCGCATGCGCAACTGAAGTTTGCCCATCGCGATGCCGAAGAGTTCGCCCGGTTCCTGCGTTCAGCCGAAGGCGGAGGCTTTCCCGGCGCGAACGTGCGAGTGTTGACCGAACAGTCCGCCACCGTCGGCGGAGTGCGAGCCGCAATCCATACGTGGTTGCCGAAGTCGGCCGGTCCGAACGATGTCGTGTACCTCTTCTTCGCCGGCCACGCAGTCGCGGCCGAGCGAGGGGAAAGCTACTTCGTAGCGCACGATTCGGATCCCCAAAATCTGCACGCCACCGGGATCTCGTTCCGCGAAGTGAACGATACGCTGACGACGAAACTGCGAGCAGCCACCGTGGTCCTGTTCGCCGACGCATGCCATGCCGGTGGCATCGGTTGGACCAGCGATCCGTCTGTACCATCCACGGCGCAGACGTCGCTGGAAGGATTGGGCGCCAAAGATCGGGCCTTTCTGAAACTCCTCGCTTCGCGGCCCAGCGAGCGCTCGTTCGAAGACGAGCGGTGGGGTGGCGGCCATGGCGTCTTCACGTACTCCGTATTGACCGCGTTGAGAGGCGCGGCCGAACGTGAGCGTGACGGCTTCGTGCGCGTATCGGAGTTGATTGATTACGTATCGCGCGTGGTGCCGCAGCAGACAGACGCGAAGCAGAATCCCCGGATCGCGGGGAACTTCGAAGGCGGGCTGGCTATGGCTTCCCTGCCCCGCAACCCGCAGGGGCCGGCAATAACCGCAGCAACTCAGGCCGATGCGTTGCTGCCGGCGGCTGCCGAAGCCTCAAGGGTCGCGGCTCTGGAAGACGCGGGTATGGAGTGCGTGTCCGACTACGTGCAGTCCACCACGAACGCCTTGAAGCGGCCGATGTTCCTTCGGGCCGTTGAGGCGTTTACGCAATTGCGGGCACTTCGGCCGGATGATCGGTCGTTGGAAGCGAAGGCGTTATTCTGCCAAGGCCGAGCGCAGATTGCGGCCGGCGAGTTCGAGCCGGCCGTAGAAAGCCTGAATCGTTCTTTGACGATTGATAAGGAGTTTGCGTGCTCGTACAACGCCCTCGGCGTCGCCCTGGGGCGTCTGAACCGTGCAGCCGAAGCGCGCGCCGCATTCGAAACAGCCGCCAGGCTGACACCCGAGTGGGCGCTGCCGCTGATGCAGATCGCGCAGCAATTCGTTACAGCGGGAGACTTGAAAAGCGCTGTGCCGTACTTGGAAAAAGCCGCAAGACTGAACCCGAAAGCAGTCGGGACGTTATGGTCGCTCGCGCGCGTGCATCGCACGCTCGGCAATTCGCAGGACTTCGCGCGCGTAGCCAACGCCACCTTAGCCGTCGATCGCAACTACGCGCCGATCTACGCCGAGATGGGGATGTTTTATGAAAGTGTCCGCGACTTCGCGAAGGCGGCACAGGCCTACGATGCGTACCTGACGCTAGCCCCGAATTATATCGACAGCGCCGAAGTAAGGAAGCGCGCGCAGCAGGTTCGAACCCCTGCGCGCCCCCCTACGCTGCGGCGTTCGAACTAGACGTTCTCCGGAACCAGGTACGGCGCGCGGTACTTGCGCGTCCCAAACGCCTCGGCAGCGGCATCGCCCAAGACACGGCCGGTCTTCGGGTCCGTCTTCAGCATGCGGCCGGCGCGATAAGCGTTGTTGCCGAGGTGGCAGTACGCCGCCGAACGCGCCCCGATCTCAATCTCGGCGTTCAGCAGTTTGTGGTCGCGGGCACGAACGCCTTTGAAGAAGTTGAGCATGTGCGGCTCTGTGTCGTTCGGCTCGGACTTCTCCTTCATGGCAAGTTCGTACTTCTCGCGGCCGCCGGCGCCGGCCCCGCGAGCCGCCTCGCCGCTGATGTTGCCGGCCGCGCTCTTGTAAACCTCGAACCCGGAGTGGTCGAGAATCATGAAGCCGAGGTCGCCGAAGAAGATGTTGCCGACATAGTTCGGACGGAACTCGCCCTTCACACCCTCGGGCGGAGTCGGAAGGTTGCGGGTGTCGAAAGTAAGCTGCGCGTTCGGGAAGCTGAACGTAGTCTGAAGCGTGTTGGGAGTTTCCTGGTCATCGTCCCAGGCGAACTTGCCGCCGGTCGAAGATACCGAAGTGGGGTAGCCATCCACGCCGAGGCCCCAAAGCGCGATGTCCATCTCATGGACGCCCTGGTTGCCGATGTCGCCGTTGCCGGTATCCCAAAACCAGTGCCAGTTGTAGATGAACCGGTTCGCGTTGAACGGCCGCATCTGAGCGGGCCCGAGAAAGAGGCTCCAATCGACTCCGGCCGGAACCGGAGAATCGGGTGTCTTCCCGATAGAGAAACGCCGGCGATAGCATTCGCCGCGCGCATGATAAACCTTGCCGATGACGCCTTCCCTTAGGAGTTGGACGGCGCGTTGTTTGAACGGCAGCGATCGGCTTTGCGAACCGACCTGCACCATGCGGTTGTACTTGCGGGCGGCCTTCACCATCTGGCGGCCTTCATAAATGTTGTGGCTGGCGGGCTTTTCGACGTAAACGTCCTTGCCGGCCTGGCAGGCCCAGATCGTCGCCAGCGCGTGCCAGTGATTCGGTGTCGTAATCGCAACGGCGTCGATGTCCTTGGACTCGAACATCTTCCGCATGTCGGAAAATTCGGGGGACGTATAGCCGGCCGTGCGCTTCACCGTCGCGATCGCGCGCTCGCGGGCGGCTTGGTTCACGTCGCACAAGCCGGCGATTCGAACCTCGGTGTTCAGCTTGTTGTAGGAGTTAATGTGATCGTTCCCGCGGCCGCCCAGACCAACGATTCCAACGTTGATGCGCTCATTAGCGCCGAGAATCGGAAATTGCGAGGTAGCAATCGCGGCGGCAGCGGCTTGGACGAATTGGCGTCTTCCGGGACGTTGTGTCAATTGGGATATCCTCTCGACTGAAAGTATACTCGTTCGTAATCGTATGTCTTCCCGATTGTTCGCACTCACCCTTGTTTGTTGCGCTGGAATATCCTTCGGGGCCGATGGGCAGTTTCCCGAAGCTGAGATCAAAAATGGAGCGGTAACGGCGAAGATTTATCTGCCCGATGCCGAGCGTGGATATTATC
>DASQDN010000647.1:0-4803 GCA_035634155.1 Bryobacteraceae bacterium
ACGAGGGTCAGTGGGTGGAGCGTCGCTGGGCCGAGTTCATATGCGCCCGACCATAGTCCCTCATGGACCGCGTTTACATAAAACGCCGCGCCCAAAAGCGCAACAATCACAATGCTAGTGGGAATTGGGGTGCCCTCAAAGTACTTTACCTTCCCCGAAGCGTCGGTTAGTGCCGCCGCCGTCACATTGAACCGGGCGAGACGGCTGATTCCGCAGACAACGAAGTAGGCGAGAATCACGATGTCCCATGCCCCGCGTAGTCCTAGAGTAAACCCCAACACTGCGGGCGCGACACCGAAGGACACAACGTCCGCAAGTGAATCCAAATCAGATCCCAGGACTGAGTGCCGGCCGGACTTGCGACTCCAGTATCCATCCATGATGTCGCATCCCAACGCGGCAAAGAGCAGGAGAAAGGCGATCCAGAATTAATGGATTCCTCCCTCAGCGGTGTAGTTCAAGCAGAGAAAGATGCAGAGGTCGCCGCAGGTCGCATTTCCCAAGGTGAAGAGGTCCGCTTGGGTATACGACCGCAACATCGACAGGTGCTGCTTGCGCGGGTCCATGAATGTATTCTAGTCGTTCACAGCTGCGCAGCTAAGCACCCGTTGGGCATCGGTTGGAGGGATGGCTGCCGCCATGTTTTGGAGTCGTCTCCGGATGGCCGACCATCCGGGAAGAGGCTCTAAACTGCGCCGTTGATCGTGAGTTTACGTGGAACGCCGAGCAACGCAGCGGGCGCTCGGCCTCCCCATTGCATGCCGTCACCCGCATAGTATACTGAACCGTATGGTTCAGTCTCGCCAAACTCACTTTGATGCCTCGTTCGGGGCACTCTCGGACGCCACGCGACGCGGCGTTCTGGAGGAACTCGGGCGTGCGGACGCTTCGATCACAGCCCTTGCGGAGAGGTTCCACATGACCCTGACGGGCATGAAGAAACATGTAGGCGTCTTAGAGCAAGCTGGGCTCGTCAGCACAGAGAAGGTTGGGCGCGTGCGGACCTGCAAGCTCGGGCTGCGCGGATTGGAAGAAGAGGCGGCATGGATCGAGAGGTATCGCCAGCTCTGGGCCGCCCGCTTCGACGAGTTGGACATTGTTGTCGAGGAACTGAAACGGAAGGAGAAATCAAATGGACGTAAGAAGACAAAGTGAGGCCACCCCCACGACGAACCGGACGGTGGTGGAGCGGAAGTCCGAGCGCGAAGTCGTCGTCACGCGCACCGTCAACGCGCCTGCGCACGTCGTGTTCGAGGCGTGGACCAAGGCAGAACTATTCAGGAGGTGGTGGACACCAAAATCTTATGGGCTGACCCTGCTTTCCTGCGACATGGATGTTCGCGTTGGAGGGCAGTATCGTTTGGTGTTTCGCCACGAAGATTCCTCGATGGAGTTTTTCGGCACGTATCTCGAAGTGATACCGCACTCGCGCCTTGTTTGGACCAACGAGGAAGGTGACTACGGCCAGACCGTTACCACGGTGACCTTCGATGAAAATGCAGGCAAGACGTTGTTGGTCGTGCACGATCGTTATCCCTCGAAGGAAGCGCTTGACTCCGGATCGACGGACGCGATGCCCGAGGCGCTCCGCCAACTCGACGAGCTCCTCGCCAGCCTGGGATCAAGTACTGAGAAAACATGAGGCAGCCCAATCCATCAAACAAAGAAGCGTGTGGCCGCCGGCAAGGGCGCCCCGAAAGGCATCGCTGCACTTCAACCAATCGTCGCCGTGTCGCACTTTTGCCCTTGTCCGGATTGTTCCAGAAGCACGCGCATCGGATTCTTTTTCGGCCGGGGCTCGATGAGCGGGCGCATCGTCATTCCGATTCACAACGAACGAGGGGCACTCGTCGCGTATGCGGGCCGCGCAATCGACGATACGCAGCCGCGGTACAAGTTGCCAGCAGGGTTTTAAAAAGTCAGCGGTGCTTTATAACTTACACCGGGTGAGTGGGGGAGAGGAACGGAAGTGGAGCGTTGTCATCGTTGAAGGATTCTTCGATTGCATGAAGGTAACTGCAGCGGGCTTCCACTGCCTTGCGCTTATGGGATCGTCGAGGTCGGCCGAGCAGGAATAACTCCTTGCGACCAGGTTCAAAGCGGTCTGGTTACTCCTGGATGGTGAAGCATCTGGACGAGCTGCAGCGGCGGAATGTGCAGCACGCCTTGTGAGCGATCTTTTCACCCTATCGTCGCGATGCCAGACGGTAGGCAGCCCGATCGATGCCCTTGCAAGAAATCCGCGAGAGGCTCGGTAGGCCCAAAACGAAAGGACGATTTCGTCCTTTCGTTCTTTTTGGGTAGTAGCGGCAGCAGCTCTACAGTGGCCCAATTTCTGAGCTGCACTATGACAGTGGGGCAGCCGGTGAAAACCTGACGGCGGTGAGGATCAGCAGAATTTACGGTCGAGTTAAGACTTTGGGCGACGCAGGGTAAACAAACCGAGGCAGCTGAACGCCAGCAGGCCGAATGTGCCAGGCTCCGGCACTGTGGAGGCAATTGCAGCTTGCCCTGCCAAGCCACTCCCGATGTCCGTACCGGTGGAGAACATCACAGCCGTGAATTCCCGAGGATCGATGGTCTGATCTGTCGGCAGCGGGATCCAAAGACTTGTCACCGGTCCGCCTGTATGGAAGCTCTGCAGCGAGTGTGCAAAGCCGTCGAGTAGGTTAAACTTCTCATCGAATTCTTCCTGACTTAAGGGTGGGGTGCCGATCAAACCGACGGCTTCGATCCAGCTAGCCACATCAGCTTCGTCATAACCGGGAAACAACGACTCCCAAGGCGCGTGGAGGTATGCCGCCTTCGACGAATCGACGAACAATACGACGTGCGGCTGTCCGGAATCGCCAGGAATCTCACAGCAGAAGCCGCTGTAGAGCCCGTTATAGGCAACGCCCATAAGAATGGCCTGCTCCCGTGGGACCGGGGTTCCAAAAATTTGGTTAATGGTCTGGGACGCGCAAGGCCCAGAGTTGGCTTCACAACCGTCGTAGGTGTCCGGCCAGCTTGTGCCATCATCTTCGAATTTCACGATGCCGCCGATGGCCAAGGTTCCTTCATTCGGCGTATAAGTGTAATGCGTGTAGTACTTCAAGCTTGGAGTCACTACGGATGCGCTCGCTGCCGCGGTTGACAGCAGCGCGAAAGTGAGTGCAAGCCGGACAATGCGGATAATGGGCCTTTGGGTCATATTTACCTGATGAATAAAAGATTTTAAGTAGCGTATCACGCGGAGCTCGCGACACGCCATCGCCCAAATCGAACCTCAGTACCAGAGACTCCATACGCTGCGACCTTTGATGTCGCCCGGGCACAACGCTGGTTTTGATCGGGCAGGGCGCCTCGCATGGCTGGGGAGCGGGCGATGTACATCGGCCTTGCCATCGCTCTGCACCCTATTAGCGCTGCCATGCCGGCGACTACCTATCGCGCCCGGCACTGGACGCCTGTACGACCGAAGTATTCCACTCCTGACACGCGGCTGCTAGAACCTGTCGCGCGGCAATAAACTGCAGTTTCATGGCGCGCTGAAGGTCCTGGCACACCCGAGGATGTTCGCGAAGTTCTCCGCCAGCTGTTCCGTCACGATTGGGTCGTCTACGCCAAGCCTCCCTTTGGCGGGCCAGTACATGTGCTGCATTACCTGGCGCGCTACACGCATCGGGTCGCCATCTCCAACCACCGGCTGCTGGCCCTCGAGAATGGCCGGGTCACGTTTCGGTGGAGGGATTATGCGCACGGCAACAAGAAGCGAAAGATGACAGTCAGCTCCCATGAGTTTCTTGGGCGCTTTCTTTTGCATCTGCTTCCCCGTGGCTTCATGCGCATCCGCCACTTTGGCATCCTTGCCAATCGATGCCGTACGCCATTGATTGCTCGCTGCCGCCAACTACCGGCCGAAGCACCGCAGCCGCAATCCAGCGTCGCCGCCTCCGCACCGCAATCCGCAGTCTGGGCGTGCCCGGACTGCGGCGGAGCGATGATTATCGTCGAACGGCTCAGCGTTGAGCAAATCCGCCTACGACAGCATCACCGGGGCGGGTTTGTTGATACTTCTTAACACGTCTCCCGGGCATCGAACCATGACCAAGAGCAGTTACGCACGTGATACGTGTGTCCATCCAACAAACCCGAATGCCAACCCACGTGCCGACGTGTATTCCTTCGCGATGAAGACAGCGAATCTGCCTCGCGCTGGCGGCAACACACCCCTGAACGTGCACAGGTACGATCGCCACTTAATCTCCACAAGACATAGCGAAACATTTCAAAGGCCATAGAGACCGCCTCCCCCGCAAAAGGGCGAGCGGGTCACTTCAAACGGCTTTATCGAAACGGACCCGGCCCCCAGCCGCACGTCACGCCCGCGCTTTGTCCGCCGGGTCGGTTCCGATAAAAAGCTAACGTTTCGCGGGCTCAACTTGGGATATCCAACGATCCGGCCGCAATACGTGTCCCAGCTGCGCGGATCGGTGTTGTACAGGACTTGCGTCCGACGCTTCGCATGACCTATGCTCTGCCCGTGTGAGGCAGTATGGCTGACAGGCAACTGTCCCGATAACCTTCGTTGTCGGGACACGAGTTCTGGTTCGGGACCTGTTGAACAGTTCTCAGGGGATCTGTTCAAGAGCCATGATGCGCGCGAGAAGTTGAACAGAACTACCGACGCGCTTCATCCCTCAAACACTCAGCCACGGCTGGCCCTGATCATCTACAGCGCATCATTCATCGGTTGGAAATTCATCCCCGCAACGAGCGCAAGCAAGAAGCTACTCTTCGCGATCTGCACGCAAGTACTCA
>DASQDN010000648.1:0-5390 GCA_035634155.1 Bryobacteraceae bacterium
CCTGCTTGGCAGGGTCGATAAAACTACATGTATTGACGACGATGACTTCTGCTTCCTCGGGGCGCGGAGTAAGGACGTGACCGGCTGCGGTGAGCTGGCCCATCATCACTTCCGTGTCGACGAGGTTCTTGGGACAACCGAGACTGACGAATCCTACTTTCAAAGCTGTTTGGTTCCGGGGGTAAACGGCGTGCTTGTATAAGGATAGCACTTCGTCGCCGCCTTGCGTTGACACTTCTCATTCCGATAAGAGCGCCCCGCGGTGCTTTCGCGATCTGCCGCCGTTGCGGGCCGGATCACCGCGTAAGAACGTGATGTTCCTGGTATGAATACGACAGCACGGATTGTCCTTCCGCCACGCCCTTCAGGACCATTTGATAGGCGTGGGGGAAGCCCGCAATGCCTTCTTTGGCGAAGCGCTGCTTCAGGTCCGCCAGGGCCGAGGGCGAGGAGAAAAACTCGGCTGCGGCTTGCGAGCCCGATGAGTTTGCGCCAGCGAAGATCACCGTGCGCTTGGAGCCGTTCGATCCATCGCTGGGCAGCACTGTCAGCAATCCTGGGAACTCGCGCAGCCCATCCTGCTTGCGCGGACTCGCCTGATATCGCGGCAAGTTTGCGCCATCCCGGCGGCGGCCGATGACGAAAGCCTCGCTCCAAAAGCTTGGCTACCATCGGGGTCATGTTCGGATCTCCGAAAAGGACAGCATTCCGGTCGCGCATGCTGGTCAGGGATACCGCCCGGTCATGGACCACCTGATACGACGCGCCGCTGGCGTGCATCACCTTCAGCGTTGAGATCAGGCCGAGCACTTCGCCCGACCGTGTCGTAGAGGTCATCTGCATCAGGAGATCGCCCTGGAAGTTCGGAATGCGCTCACGATAATGGTCCACCACCTCGCCGGGAGCAGCGGCGCGCCATGTTCGAGCGTTTGTTCGGGCCTGGCGATGAGGACGCTCCGATGCGCGCCCGCTTCCGGGAACTCGAGAAGGGTGTGCTCGACGGGGTGCTCGAAAAAAGTCACCGATTGTCAAGCACGCTGGCTCCGAGCGACCGTCGCAAGCTGGATGAGTACATGACCTCCATCCGTGAGGTGGAGCTACGTATTCAGAAGACGGAGTCAATTTCAAGGGGCAGGGAACTTATCTGCCGGACTCCGGCTGCCAACCATGCAGGACTCAGGCGACGGTAGAACCGGTGATTGCAAACTTCGACATCACGCTGCGTTGATCAGGTTGTTCGCCTCGTGTGGGTCGTTCTTCAGATGATAGAGTTCGTTCAGGTCCCATATGCCGATCCCGATGGTGCTTCGACTGTGAAGACGATGAACAATGAACTGTTTGCGTCCTGGAAAAAGCAAACGATCTGACCATCCCCTTGTACCCGGACCGCGGCGCTGCCAGCGATAAACGTCACCCAGCCCGATCCAAGGCGGCGCCCTTCCCAAAAGACTTCGATCCTAAGAAGCCCTGATTTCAAACCGCGCCACGCCATCGCGTGACACATTTTTCAGACATATGACGGAAGCCATCAAAGCCACCATTCACCGCTGGTTTGAACAAGTCTGGAACAAGGGCGCCGAGAACGTCGTCGACGAGTTGTTCTCGCCCAAGGGCATAGCGCATGGAATCGGTGAAACCGATCCGGATCTTTACGGACCGGCTGACTTCAAGCCCTTTGTCCGAAATCTGCGCAATGCCTTCCGCGACGTCCGTATTGACGTGGAAGATACGGTCGCGGAAGGCGACATGGTGTGGCGCCCGGCTCGTGCTGCAAGGGACACACACCGGCGATGGGCTCGGAATTCCGCCCACCGGCCGCAAGGTGCGTGTCACCGGTCTTGTAATGGCGCGCATGGCCAATGGGCAAATGGTGGAGGCGTGGAACAACTGGGATCAGCTCGGGCTGTTACGGCAGGTTGCCGCGTTGCCTGGCAGCGATTCCGGCGACCGCTTTACGGCTCGCCGCGCGTGAGTGGAGTTGCTTCCACGATTGACATTGCTGACTGCGTAGCTGTTAAGCCCACCGACGCGAAGCCGTTCTGCGCCAGCAATGCTCTGTACTCTTCCGCTGTGCGTTCCTGACCACCAAGCGTCACGAGCATATTGATGTCGAACAGCTTTGCCTCTTGCGACGGATGGTCATCCCGGATCACCCGTTCGATGATCAGCAAACGGCTGCCCGGCGACATAGCCCGACGACAAACCTGAAGAATCCGACTCGCGGCAGCGTCGTCCCAGTTATGCAGCACGCTCTTGAGCAGATATAAGTCGCGGCCCTCCGGAAGCTCGCGAAAGAAATTTCCAGCAACAAAAGTGGCGCGACGCGTCAGACCGTTCTCGGCAAACGCTCGCCTGCATTCCCCTTCCACCGACGGCATGTCGAACGCGACACCTTCGATCTGCGCATGCATGCGCAGGATAGCCGATAACAGGACTCCGCGTCCCGAACCCACATCGACTACAGAATGTACGTGGTCGAACGCGTAGGCGCGGAGAATCGCTTCGGCTTCCGCATGAGAAAAAGCATCCATCGCGGCCTGAAACGTCGCGCCCGCTTCCGACTGCATACGCAGGAACTCATAGAAGTCCGTTCCATGCACAGCAGGGAAGGCAGGCTCGCCAGTCTGCACGCTGTGCAACATGCCTCCATACGCTCGCCACAACCATTCGTCGCCGTATAACAGCGCGATATTCCGCATCGATCCAGGCGCAGCATTCCGAAGGAGCTCACCACCAGGGGCAAGTCTGAACGTGTCGTCTGAAGTCTGCTCCATCACGCCGAGTGACGCCAGTGCTCGCAGAACTCTGTACAACGCGCCGGGATGGGCGTCCACCTCTTGCGCAAGCTCTCCGGCGCTCTTCGGATGCTCCGCCAATCGATCCGCCAGCCCGAGCTTAGCCGCGACGTACACCATCTGCGTATCGCGAAAGCCCATAATGAGCTGCCGCAGAAGGCCCGCCGAATCAGAAGGCATACTTCGATGAGAATACCAGCGATGCACGAACTAATAGAGAGCTAGCTCAGTCCGGTTGCGCCGGCGGAGGGAAACGCTTTGCCGCCGCCTCGGCTCCAAGTGGCTCACGGAATGGTTCCACCGGTATTGGCTGGTAAGAGACTTCGAGCACGGTCAGTGTTGTTGTGCCTCCTGGCGCTTGAAGAAAGACCTGATCGCCCTCTTCCGACTTCATCAACGCACGCCCCAGAGGCGACACCCAACTGATATGGTTGCGCTCCAGGTCGACCTCGTCCGTCCCCACGATGCTCACCACCCGCTCGGCTCCCGCTTCATTGGCGAACCGCACAGTCGCTCCGAAGTAGACCCGTGTCGCCGCTGGACCCGTTCGCGGCCTTTCGGGGTCAACCACCTCCGCCGCTTCGATTCGCTTGGCGAGAAAACGAATGCGCCCATCGATCTGGCGCAGCCGTCGTTTGCCGTACTGATAGTCGGCGTTCTCGCTGCGGTCGCCATTGCTCGCGGCCCACGCGACGACTTCTGTCACCGCGGGCCGTTCTCGGGTGACCAGAAACCGGTGCTCATCTTTGAGTCTCCGCAGCCCGCTTGGCGTTATATAGTTCTTGCCCGGCGTGGTGGGCCCGTCGCTTTGCGGCTTCCTTGTGAACCCTTTTCGCAAACCCAGTCCTTCGCGGACAGTATATACCTGGGAGGCGAACACAACCCGGCGCAAACGCGTTCCGCGGCGTCGACGTACCCGGTGTTGAGATAGACTATGGCAATGTCTGGAATCCTCCGCTCCTTCACGCTTCTCCTCGCGCTTGCCGCGTCTCTCTTTGCCGCGGACCTGAACGGCAAGTGGACCGGAATCCTCAAGTCAGGCAACGGAGATATCGACACCACCATGGTCCTCAAAGTCAGTGGCGAAAAACTCACGGGTACCGTCACCAACATGTACGGCGAGGAGGAGATCACCGAAGGTACAGTAAAGGGCGACGACCTCTCCTTCATAATCCTGGCAGGCGGAGGCCAGTTCAAGCTTGTCTACAAAGGAAAGGTTGAGGCCGACCAGATTCGCTTCAACGTCACTGTAGGCGACTTCGGCGACTTCGAGCTCATCGCCAAACGAGCTCAGTAACCCCTACCTTTCGGCTCGCGGATCGCTTAACGCGATACACTGAGGGCGTAGGATCCGCACAGCCCTTGTTTGCCGATGCGCTGCTCGGCTGTCCACCTTTCTAAGGAGTTGAAGTCCATGTCTAACGAAAACTCTGTGAATCGCCGTGATTTCCTGAGGACTGCCTCGGCCGCCGGAACGCTGGCCGGAGTAGCTGGCTCCGCCTTTGCGCGCCCGGCTGGAAAGATGGCGGCCGGTCGTGTGATCGGCGCCAATGACAAGATCAACGTCGGTGTGATCGGCGTCGGTGGGCGCGGGTCTTACGTCGCAGGCGAGTTCGCCAAAGCCGGTCAGGCCGACAACTCGTGCCGGATCGCCGCGGTCTGCGACGTCTACGCCAAGCGCAGCAACGCCAACGCTCAGAAGTACGCCGTCAAAGGTTATCTCGACTATCGCGAACTGCTGGCCAAGGAAGACGTGGATGCGGTGATCGTCGCCACGCCTGACCATTGGCATGCCACTATCGCTTTAGCGGCGATGGATGCGGGCAAGGACGTTTACCTCGAGAAGCCCATGTGCCACACGATCGAGGAAGCGAAAAAGCTCGTCGATACCGTGCGTGAAACCAAGCGCGTCCTGCAGGTCGGCTCTCAAACCACTTCCGGCGACCAGTGGCACAAGGCCAAGAAAGCGATCGCCGACGGCATGCTGGGACAGATCCTGATGAGCCAGGGTTCGTACCACCGCAACTCAAAGGAGGGCGAGTGGAACTGGCCCATCGATGCCGAGGCAGGTCCGCAGGGAAAAGGCGATAACTTCATCGACTGGAACATGTGGCTCGGGCCGGCAAAGAAGCGCGAGTGGGACGCTGACCGGTTCTTCCGCTTCCGCAAGTATTGGGATTACTCGGGCGGCATTGCGACTGACTTGTTCTACCACGTCGTGGCGCCGATGAACATCTGCTGGGGCGAGCCGCAATTCCCCGCAAAGGTCACCGCCGACGGTGGCATCTTCGTCTTCAAGAACAGACCGGAAAATCCGAGCTTGCCCGATCGCGAAGTGCCGGACACGTTCTCCGTCATCGGTACTTACCCGAAAGGCCATCAGCTTGTGCTCAGCGCCTCCATGGCGAACAGCCAGCACATTCCCGGCCTCATCCGTGGACACGACGCGTCGCTCATCATGGTGGAGCACGGCCGCTTCGAAGGCTTCGCTCCGCAGATCACGGTTCGTCCCGAGAAGCGAGTCATCAGCGAAGAGTACAAGTCTAAGTGGGGCGCGGAAGACATCAAGATTCCCGTGCAGGAAATGGACGCGAT
>DASQDN010000649.1:0-6838 GCA_035634155.1 Bryobacteraceae bacterium
TAACTTCAACGACATAGCTGTTTGGCGAGCCGATTGTACCGATCGATGTCGCTATGACAGCCGTTTTCTTACTCCTCACGTTCGCAGGTTTCGTCGTCCTCGATTACCTGCTCAACCGGAAGCAACCGGTCAAGGTCGCGAAAGCCCAGACACCGTCCGCCATCGCCCCCTTCCTCCAACCTGCGTACGTCGACGGATTCGCCGTCCCCGAAGAACTGCGCTACCACCAGGGCCACTCCTGGCTCTATCGTGAGCGCAAGGGCCTATCCCGTGTGGGTGTGGATGAGTTTGCGGCAGCTATCGCCGGAAAAGTGGACGCCGTCACCTTACCTAAACCCGGACAATGGATACGTCAGGGACAGAAGGCGTGGACGCTAACCCGCGCAGGCGAAAGCGTCAACATGATCTCCCCGATCGAAGGCGAAGTCCTAGCGGTGAACGAAGATATTCTCCGCGACCCCAGTATCCTGCGCGCCGACCCGTACGGCCGAGGCTGGCTCTTCACCGTCCACGTCCCAGATGAGGAAAGCACCTCCCGCAACCTGCTCCCCAAGTCCATGGTCCGCCCCTGGATGCGCGATGCCGTGGAACGGCTTTACGCCAAACAGCCTGACCTGGCCGGAGCCGTGGCCGCGGACGGCGGACGCCCTGTCGCTGACATTGCCGCTCACCTGCCTGGCGCCTCCTGGAGGCAAATGGCTGGCGAGTTCTTCCTGACCGCCTGAACGGGTTATTCATCATGGCTAACGAATTGCAATCCAAGGAGCGAGCAATGACCAAAGCTGTCCTGTACGACAGCACTCTATGCGTTGGGTGCCGGTCGTGTGAAGCCGCGTGTGCCGAGCGGTGGACGCTTCCTTACAACGACAAGATTGCGGCCGACGAGCGCATCTCCGCTCACAAGCTGACCACGGTCAAAACGCATGGGGAACGGTTTAGCCGCCGCATGTGCATGCACTGCGAGGAGCCTACCTGCGCCTCGGTCTGCCCGGTCGGCGCCTTTACAAAGACCGCCGTCGGACCGGTGGTCTACGACGAAGATAAATGCATTGGCTGCCGCTACTGCATGACGGCATGTCCCTTCGGCGTTCCCTCCTACGAATGGACCAGCCGCACTCCTCGAGTTCGGAAGTGCGACGGCTGTTATGGCCGCAAAGCCGCCGGTAAGCCGAGCGCATGCTCGGAAGCCTGCCCTACCAACGCGACCATCACCGGAGATCGCGACGAGTTAATCGCGGAGGCCCAACGTCGAATAAAAGAGAGAAAAGGTGAATATTACCCAAAGATTTATGGTCTGCAGGAAGTCGGCGGAACCGACACCTTTTTCCTTTCCGCGGTTCCCTTTGAGCAGCTAGGTCTCAACACCAATCTGCCAACCGAAGCCATGCCCCCGTTAACGTGGGCGGTCCTCTCCAAGGTGCCCGATATAGCGACAGTCGGATCCGTCCTGCTCAGCGGCATCTGGTGGATCACGCATCGCCGCGAAGAAGTCGCAGCGGTGGAAGGGAGGAAACGGAAATGACGGCGGTAATGAATTACGCGCGACGCAATCTTTGGACCGCTGTTTTCGCGGCTATCATGCTGGCTGGTGTCTACGCCACCTATCTGCGAGCAGTCTATGGGCTCGCAGGCTCCACCAATCTAAACGACCAATTCGCGTGGGGAATCTGGATCGGCTTCGATGTGCTTTGCGGCGTCGGCCTCGCCGCCGGTGGCTTCACGCTGGTTGCGATCGTTCATATCTTCAACATCGAGAAATACAAGCCGATCCTGCGACCTACTATCCTCACATCGTTCCTCGGCTACTCGCTGGTTGTAGTTGCACTCCTCTTCGACCTCGGCCGCCCCGACCGGCTCTGGCATCCGATGGTCATGCAGAACCCGCATTCAGTAATGTTCGAAGTGGCCTGGTGCGTCATGCTCTACAGCACGGTCCTCGCGCTGGAGTTCGCGCCTGCCGTGTTCGAAAAGTTCGGCTGGCAGACACCGCTCCGACTCCTCCGATTCATCTCAGCACCTGTCGTCATAGCGGGCGTCGTGCTTTCCACATTGCATCAATCCTCGCTCGGAACCATGTACCTCATCGTGCCGCACAAGCTGTACGGGCTTTGGTATTCGCCGATGCTGCCGTTGATGTTCTACGTCTCCGCCATCGCCGTCGGACTCGCGATGGCCATCTTCGAATCGTGGCACAGTTCCCGAGCCTTTCATCGCGAACTGCAGATGCCGCTACTCACCGGTATGGGGCGAGGCCTCGCCGTCGTTCTCTCCGTCTACCTCACCATGCGTCTGGTGGACCTGTTCCGCCGCGGCGCGATGCCGCTCGCTTTCGACAACACCATCGAGGCGCAGCTCTTCGCGTTGGAAATCCTCCTCATGCTCGTGCCGATGGCGCTGCTGTTCCGCGACCATGTTCGCCGCCATCCTGTGGCGCTCTATTGGTGCGCCGTTTCGGTGATCCTCGGCTTCGTCTGCAACCGCCTGAACGTCAGCGTCACCGGCATGGAGCGCGGCTCCGGAACCACTTACATCCCGGCGTGGACTGAGGTCGCGATCACGCTGAGTATCATCGCGGCGGGATTTGCCAGCTTCCGCTTCCTGGCCGAGCGACTGCCCGTCTTCGAACACGCATGAGATGAGAAACTGGCGGTCCCCCATCCCGACCCTCGGCGCCGGTCTAACCGTGAAGCTGGCGGTGTGCCTCGTCTTGAGCGCAGCCGCCATCTTCTCGGTATTCTGCGTTCTTAACCTGCGCCAGCAGCGGCGCAACTCCGAAGAACTCATCCTTCGTAGCGCCGAGCGCCTCAGCGACATTATCCTGCGCAGCACACGTCATGAGATGCTGCGCAACGATCGCGAAGCGCTCTTTCAATCCATCCGCGACGTGGGAAATGAGCCGGGCATCCGCCGCGTGCGCATCTACAACAAAGAAGGAAGCATCCGCTTCTCAACCGACGCCGCCGAGATCGGTCAGGTCGTCGACAAGCACGCCGAGGCCTGTTACGCCTGCCATGCCGAAGGCGTACCCATTAGCGCTTTGAAAGGCCCGGATCACGCGCGCATCTTCACCGAAAGCGATGGCCGTCGCGTCTTCGCCATGATCCAGCCGATTCGCAATGAGCAAAGCTGCTCCTCCGCCGCATGCCACGCGCATTCGCCTGACAAGCAGGTGCTTGGCGTACTCGATACGCACTTCTCGCTGGAAACCGTGGATGCTCAGGTCGCACAATCGCAATGGACGCTTACAGGCTTCGCCGCCATAGGCGTCCTACTCTTCGCCGGCATCAGCGTACTTTTCGTGTGGCTGGTGCTTTATCGACCCATCCACCAACTCATCACTGGCACCAAGAAGGTAGCCGCAGGCGACTGGAATCATCGCCTCCACATCGAGTCCCACGACGAGCTTGGCGAGTTGGCTCGGTCCTTCAACCAAATGACCGACCAACTCGCGGGAGCGCACGCCGAAATCAGCAACTGGGCGCAGTCTCTTGAAGAGCGCGTCCAAAAAAAGTCAGAAGAACTAGACCGCGCGCACGCCTTCCTTCTCAGCAGTGAGAAGCTCGCATCCCTTGGCAAACTCGCAGCCACGGTGGCGCATGAAGTCAACAACCCGCTCTTCGGCATCCTCACTTATTCCCGTCTTTGCATCAAGGAAGTCGAAAAAGCCGGCGGAGATCAGGACGCCGGCGAACGCATCCGCTCCAAGCTCGAAATCATCGAACGCGAAAGCCGGCGCTGCGGCGACATCATCAAGAACCTCCTCACCTTCGCGCGCCGAGCCCCGCGCCGCCGCGAGCCTAACGACATCAACGCGCTGGTTGACCGCGCGATCACTCTCGTGCGTCACCAGCTCAAGCTGCAAAACATTGAGTTGGAAACCGACCTCGGCACACTTCCCGAAGTCTCTTGCGATGCCGGCCAGATACAGCAAATCGCCCTCATCCTCATGACCAACGCCTGCGAGGCTATGCCGGATGGAGGCAAACTCCGCCTCTCCACGATACCCATGGAAGCCGGCGTGCGAATCCACGTCAAAGACGACGGGCCCGGCGTACCCGAGCAGGTCCTGCCCCACATCTTCGAACCCTTCTTCACCACCAAAGAAGAAAAGCTGCGTACCGGCCTCGGCCTCGCCGTCGCCAAAAGCATCGCCGAGCAGCATGGTGGAGAAATCCGCGTAGTATCCGTTCCCGGCCACGGAGCCGAGTTCATCGTCACTCTGCCGCTGCAATCGCCCGTTGTGGCCGGCGGCTCCGGTGGCGAAGCAGTAATGGGCGCAGCATCATGAGCACAACCCGACACAAGATCCTCATCATCGACGACGAAGACGTAGTTCGCGAATCGCTATCCGAGTGGTTCGCCGCCGAAGGCTACGACACGGTGGCCTGTCCCAGCGGCAAAGACGCGCTGCTCGCGCTCACTTCCAACGAGTTCGACCTTGCCCTTCTCGACATCCGCATGCCGGGTATGGACGGGATGGAAGTCCAGCAGCGACTTCACGAAGCCGATCCCGAACTCACCGTCATCATCATGACCGGCTATGCCACCGTCGAAACCGCCGTGCAGGCCCTCAAGCGCGGCGCCTATGACTACGTCACCAAGCCCGTTGATCCCGACGAGTTATCGCACCTGGTCGCCAAAGCTCTCGAACTCCGCAAGGCCAAACGTGAAGTCGAACTCCTGCGCGAGAACCTCCGCGACATGCTGCCCCGCACGAACCTCATCGGCGCCAGCCCGGCCATGAAACGCGTATCCGAGTTCGTCGACATGGTCGCGTCCACCGACGCCACAGTCCTCATCACAGGCGAAAGCGGCACCGGCAAGGAAGTAGTAGCCCGTGCCATCCACAACGGCGGCCGCCGCCGCCACATGCCGATGGTCGCTATCCACTGTGGCGCCCTTACCGACACGCTCCTCGAAAGCGAACTCTTCGGCCACGAGCGCGGCGCCTTCACCGGCGCGCAATACCGCAAGAAAGGGAAATTCGAAGCGGCCGATGGAGGCACGGTCTTTCTCGACGAGATCGCCGACATCAGTCTGCGCATGCAAACCGATCTCCTCCGCGTCCTGCAGGAAAAGGAAGTGGTGCGCGTAGGTGGCAACCAAAGCGTCAAGGTCGACTTCCGCTGCATCGCCGCGACCAATCGCGACCTGACCACGCTCGTGAAAGCCGGCGCCTTCCGACCCGATCTCTACTACCGCCTGAACGTCCTCGCCATTGAACTGCCGCCGCTCCGAGATCGCCGCGAAGACATACCACTTCTGGTGGAGCATTTCCTCCAGAAGCTCTGCACCGCCACCAACCGCCAGCCCGTCCCGCGAGTCGTCGCCGAAGCCATCGACCTTCTCGTCCGCTACGAATGGCCCGGGAACGTCCGCGAACTCGAAAACGCCGTCGAACGAGCCCTCGTCGTAGGCCGAGGCGCCGAACTCACGCCGGCCCAGTTCTCGTTCCAACTCGCAGCCGCCTCTTCCGTCCAATCCACCGGACGCACCCTTGAAGAGGTCGAACGAGCCCACATCGAGCGCGTCTGGCGAGAATGCGCCGGCAACCATTCCCGAGCCGCCCGCACTCTCGACATCGACCGCACCACGCTCTACAACAAACTCAAGAAGTTCGGCTTGAAATGACAACCGGCTGGACATAGCAACAGCGTGATCCACGTAGTCCAGATCGGTCCGCTGCCGCGGGCCGCCGCATTGGAAGCCATGCTTCCCGCCTTATCGCGAACGGTCGGCCTGGAGTGCGTGATATCCCCCTGGCAACTCGACCCCGACTTCGCTTACCACTCCAACCGCAACCAATTCCACTCCACCGCCATCGTCAAACAACTCGCCGCCCTACCCGGCCGTACGCTGGGCGTCACTGCGGTCGACCTCTTCGTCCCGGTTTTCAGCTTCGTCTTCGGCGAAGCCCAACTGAACGGCACAGCGGCGCTCGTCTCGGTCGCCCGACTGCAACAGGAATTCTACGGATTGGCCGCCTCCGATGGCCTCCTCACCGAGCGCCTCCTGAAAGAAGCCGTCCACGAGATTGGTCACACCTTCGGCCTCCGTCACTGCGACGAATGGCAGTGCGCCATGTCTTCCTCCCACGCCGTTGAAAAAATCGACCTCAAATCAGCCGACTTGTGCCCGCGGTGCCGCACCGCCGTGACGGGTGGTTCTTAGCAGCCCGTTATACTGTTATCTTGGAGCTGGAAAAGACCTTACTCCGAAAAGTCGGCGAAGCCATCAAGCGGTTCAACATGATCCGCGATGGTGACCGCGTAGCCGTCGGACTTTCCGGCGGCAAGGATTCGGTCACCCTTCTCGAAGCCCTTCGCCTCCTTCAGCAGAGAGCCCCTATCGATTTCACTGTCTGCGCCTTCACAGTCGAGCAGGGCAAATTCCTCCGCCCCATCGCGCCGTTCGCCGAGTACCTCAAGTCCCAGGGCATCGATTGGGTATATAAACAGGATGCGCCGTCCCTGCGCCTGCTCGAGGACCAGCCCGATCACGGCTGCGACATGTGCAGCAGGTTTAGGCGCCGCGCGGTCTACGAGATTGCGCGCGAGCTGGGCGCCAACGTCATCGCGTTCGGGCACACCGCCGACGATTTCTGCGAATCGCTTCTCCGAAACGCCATGTTCACGGGCCGGCTAAGCGCCTTGCCGGCCGTGGTGCACTCGCGAAAGAAGGAGTTTCGTCTCATCCGACCCCTCGTGTACGTATCCGAGGACATCACCACCCGCTATGCCGCTTCCCTCGGAGCGCCCGTGATCCCGTGCGGATGTTCGCAAAAAACGGGTACCGTGCGCCGCTCATTGCGCGATATCATGGCGGAGCTGGAACAGGA
>DASQDN010000650.1:0-24071 GCA_035634155.1 Bryobacteraceae bacterium
CGGGTTGTTCAGTTGCTGGGGTTGGTGCTGGCGCGCAAGGAGGCATATCCGGAGGCGGCGGCAACGATGCGGTCGTTTTTGAAGAAGGTGCCGGATGGCCCGGACGCGGATAATGTGAAGAAGCAACTGGCGGAAGTGGAGAGTCGAATGGGCGGCGGTGCGGCCGCGACGGCGCAGTAGCTTCACTTTTACGGTTGAGTGTCGGAATCGGCGGCGGTCCTCCTTCGTGAGGCCGCCGCCGTTGCGTTTGCGGGCGAAGCGTATACGATTGACACGATGATCCTCCCTAACGACTTTGCTGCGCAGTGGGAGGACCTTGGCCGGGATCTGACGGCTGCGTTTGCGGCGGTGGGAAGCAGCGGGTGGTACATCCTAGGCGCGGAGGTGAAGGCCTTTGAGGCAGACTTAGCTCAGTTCTGGGGATTGGGTCACGCGGTGGGCGTCGCCAGCGGGTTGGATGCGATCGAGATCGGCTTGCGTGTGCTTGGATGCGGACCCGGGGACAAGGTGCTGACGAGCCCGATCTCCGCATTTGCGACAGTGCTGGCCATATTGCGAATGGGCGCCCTTCCGGTGTTCGCCGACTGCGACTCGCAGGGACTGATCGACCTCGATCAAGCCGCGGAGGTTCTGCGAAGGGACGAGGCCATTCGTTTCATGGTCCCGGTGCACCTGTACGGATTCAGTTTGGATTTGGAAAGACTGCGTCGCTTGCGCGAGCGGTACGGAATCCTGATGGTGGAAGATTGCGCGCAATCGATTGGTGCGCGCTGGGGAGGTTCGGCGACGGGGTCGGCGGGTCAGGTGGCCGCGACAAGTTTTTATCCGACGAAGAACCTGGGGGCGTTGGGCGACGGCGGCGCGCTGTTAATGGAGGATGAGGCTCTGCGTGACCGCGCGCGCGTGTTGCGCGATTACGGCCAAACGGCCAAGTACAGGCACGAAGTGATCGGGTTTAATAGCCGGTTGGATGAGCTTCAGGCGGCGCTGTTACGGCGCGTGCTGTTGCCGCGGGTCGAGGGCTGGACAGAAAGGCGGCGCACGATTGCGGATCGCTACGCGAGGGGGATTGTGAATTCACGAATGGTGTTGCCGGCCCGGGAGGGCGACTGCGAGCCTGTGTGGCACCTGTTCCCAATTCGCGTCCACGGGAAGAAGGAGTTGATGAGCCATATGCGCGATCACGGGATTGTGACTGCTGAGCATTACCCGTTTGCGCTGGCGGATCAGCCGGCGATGACCAGCACGCCGTATGAAGCTCCGCTGGGGCTCGAAGTGTCGCGTGCGTTTTGCGCATCACAGGTGAGTCTTCCGATTCACCCGTACCTTACGGACGCGCAGGTGGATACGGTGATCGCGGCTTGCAATGCGTGGGAAGGGTGAGCAGCCTGCGGCTTAAATCGTTGCCACGAGCTTCGCTAGCAGCGCGGTGCGATCCGCGATCCGGTCGATGAGGACGCTTTCGGTTGGGGCGTGCGCCCCTTCACCAACCATGCCGATACCGTCAAGTGTCGGCACGCCTAAGCCCGCCGTGAAATTGCCGTCCGAGCCCCCGCCGCTCATCGATTCTTCCAATTGCACTCCTAAGTCCGCGGCGAGTTTCTGAGCTTGCTTGAAGAGCTGAACGACACCTGGAGTGCGCTCCATCGGTGGGCGATTGAGGCCTCCAGTCACATCGACCGTGCAGCGCTTGTCGAAGGCTTTCAGCTTGCGGAATTGTTTGTCCAGCGCGACCGCATCTTTGGCTCGCGTGATGCGGAAGTCAATTTCAGCTTGCGCGAGGCCGGCGATTACGTTGCTTCTTGTGCCGCCGGAGATCACACCGGGATTGACGGTGAGCCCGCGTTCCAAATTCGTGAAGCCCGCAATGACTTCGATTTGGCGACCCAGCTCCAGGATCGCGCTGGCGCCGCAGGTGAAGTCGAGGCCTGCGTGCGCTTCTTTGCCGCGGACCGTGACGGTGTAATCGCCAACTCCCTTCCGAGCGGTCTTCGCTTTCCCGGTGAGTCCGGTGCCGGGCTCCAGCACAAGCACAGCGACACTTCGTTGCGCTTCCTTCTCCGTGAGCGGGCGTGAGGATGGGCTCCCGATTTCTTCGTCGCTGTTCAGCTGCAGCAGAACTTTGCGCCGGACGGGAATGTCGAGTTCGCGGAGGGCGCGCATGGCGAACACAAAAAGCGCGACACCGCCTTTCATGTCCAGGACACCGGGTCCCCAGAGCCGACCGCCCTGTTCGCGGAAGGGCATCCGGCCGAGTGTTCCCAATGGATACACGGTGTCCGAATGGCCAAGCGCAAGGATCTGGCCCTGCTTGCCCCGGCCGGGTAGCTGGAATTCGCAGTGCAGATGCGGACCGTAGGGCGCAGACCCTTTGTGCAGACGCACCTTGCCGATGTCCGATACACAGTCGCTAAACAGCTCGGCGAAGCGCGCGATGGAAGCGGCGTCGTCGCTGGGCGATTCGCACTCAACCATCTCGCGAACGAACGCGATGATCTCTTTTTGTTTGGACTGCGTCCAGCGGAGGATTGGGTCGCCCACGTTATAATTGTGTCACCGCAAATGGCCATTCTGGACATTCAAGCGATCGAAAAGATCCTTCCCCATCGATATCCGTTTCTGCTGGTCGACCGCATTCTGGAGTTGGAAGATATGCGTGTGGTCGGGCTGAAGAACGTGACGATGAACGAGCCGCACTTCACGGGTCACTTCCCGAACCAGGCGGTGATGCCCGGTGTGCTCATCATCGAAGCGATGGCTCAAACCGCAGGCGTGCTGGTGTTGCACCGGATGGAAAAACGCGACAGCAAACTTGTGTTTTTGGCGACGATCGAAGAAGCCAAGTTTCGCAAGCCGGTGGTTCCAGGCGACCAGCTCCGTCTGGAAGTGACGTTCCTGAAGCTAAAGCCCAGCGTTGCCAAGATGCAATGCGAGGCCACCGTCGACGGCGTCAAGGTTGCGGAAGCGATGCTGGTTTGCACGCTTATCGATAAACCGAAGCCCGAGTAGATGCCGATTCATCCGACTGCGATTGTGGATCCCGGTGCGGCGATCGACGGCAGCGCCGATATCGGTCCTTATTGCATCATCGGCGCCAGCGTGACGGTAGGGGCCGGCACAAGACTGATGAGTCACGTGGTGATGGAAGGGCGCGCGACCGTGGGCTCCGACAATACGTTCTTCCCTTTTTCCACCGTCGGTGTTGCGCCGCAGGATCTGAAGTATAGCGGTGAACCGTCGGAAACGGTCATCGGTGACCGGAATTCCATTCGCGAGTTCGTGGCGATTCACAGGGGCACTCGCGGCGGCGGCATGGTGACGCGGATCGGGAGCGACAATCTGCTGCAGGCGTACTCGCATGTAGCGCACGATTGCGTGGTCGGATCGCACGTCATGCTGGGACATAGCGTCACGCTGGCCGGGCACGTGACGATTCAGGATTGGGCCTGGGTTGGAGCATTTTCGGGTGTCCACCAGTTTTGCCGCGTTGGCCGGCATTCGATGATCGGCGGCTACAGCGTGATTACGCAGGACGTGCTGCCGTACGCTACGACGGTGAGCGCTCGCGAGAACAAGATCTTTGGAGCCAACCGGACGGGTTTGGAACGGCGCGGATTTGAAGCGCAGGCGATCGAATCCTTGCAGAAAGCGCTCCGGTTACTCAGCGGCGGGAAGTTGAACACGTCACAAGCGGTGGAGCGCATCCGGCAGGAGTTGCCTGCGACAGCGGAACTCGAGGAGCTGCTCGAGTTTATTGCTACTTCACAGCGCGGATTTGTGAAGTGAAGTACGGCCTGATTGCCGGCAACGGCCGGTTTCCCATTCTGGCGCTAGAGACGGCTCGCTCTTTGGGTCACGAGATGGTCGCCATCGGGATTCAGGAGGAGGCCTCGCGCGAGATCGAGGCGCTGGCCGCACGCACCTATTGGATCTCCCTAGGCGAGCTGAGTAAGCTGATCGACATCCTGAAGCGCGAAGGCATCTCCGAGATCATGATGACCGGTCAGGTGAAGCACACGAAGATTTTCTCGGCGATACGTCCGGATTGGCGCCTGGCCAAGCTGCTGTTCAGCTTGCGCGAGAAGAATACGGACGCACTGATTGGCGGTGTAGCAAAGGTGTTGGAGGACGAAGGGATTCGCCTGGTGGACTCGACGCTGCTGCTGAAGCCGCTGCTTGCGGGGGAAGGCGTACTCACGCGGCGTAAGCCGAATGGCGATGAGTCGCGCGACATCGATTACGGCAGGCGCGTGGCGAATGCGCTGTCGGGGTTCGACATCGGGCAGAGTGTTGTGATTGCCGAGCGTGCGTGTGTAGCCGTGGAGGCGATGGAAGGCACCGATGCGATGCTGAGACGGGCGGCTGAGTTGGTGAACGGCAAGCCGCTTCGGCTGGTGAAGGCGTCGCGACGGCGCAAGCATTTGCTGTTCGACGTGCCTGTGGCGGGGCTCGATACCATCCGTGTGATGCGGGAGACGGGTAGCACTGCCCTCGCGGTGGATGCCGGCAGAACGTTGTTCCTGGATAAGGCGGAGATGATTGCGGCTGCCGACGCGGCTGGGATTACTGTGGTGGGGATTCGGCCCGGCGAGTAGGCTCTAGCGACTTTGCGTCACCTTTGAGGCGATCGCGAGGATCATGGCCAGGAGAACGGCAACGCCGAACAGCAACCCGAGACCAACCGGGTTGGCATCTGCGGCCACAATTCCGAGCTTTTGCAGAACTACCGTGAAGGCTAGAGGGATAGTGCCCAGGATGAAGATTGCCAGCGCCGCTTTTTCGAGACCTGAGCGTCGCCGGGGTTGCACCTTACCGGCTCTCGAAAGCCACCGGCAGCGGCCACGTGGAGGGGCCGTTCCAGGCTGATTTCGGGCGGTGTTCGACTGCCCGTTTCGTGATGAGACCGGGGGCTTCGCGAGCGGCTCGAGCAAGAACGAGATCGCACTGGAGCGCGAAGAGTGAACCGTGTTCGGCTCCGTCCCGCGCTGCCTGGACGCAGTGCACCAGATCGCGAATCAAGTCCTCAGTTGAAGTGCGCTCACTCATCACTAAGACTATTCTGAATTACGTAGTACGAATCCGCAATGGGTAGATTGTAATGGTACTGGCGGACTAGGAGTAATCGCGTATAGAGTCCCACTGGTTGTGAGGCTAAATACGGCCGCGGAACCGATCGATCTCTCGCCGGTCGCGCTTGGAGGGTTTCCCTTCGCGAAACAGATCGGATTCGGGGTTCAGTTTCCGTTCTTCGGCCATTTTGATGCGGAGTTCTTTACTTGCTTGCGTTTCCGAATACAGGGTCTGTGCGATTGCCGCGGGGCCTCGCATTTCGCTGAGTTCGAGAACGTCCACCTCGAGGTCGCCGCCGTCTTTGCGGATCTTGAGGCGGTCGCCCACGCGAACCTCTCTGGCGGGCTTGGCCTGGATACCGTTGGACTCGATGCGGCCAAGGTCGCACGCCCGGGCGGCGATGGCCCTGGTTTTGAAGAAGCGTGCGGCCCAAAGCCACTTGTCCATGCGTACGCGATTCACCTTTACCATTCTCGTACGGACGGTGACAGATCAGCCGAGCTCGAGGATGCGCCGTTCGATTTGAACGTCGTGGATGCCGTTTACCTGATTGAGCTGCTGAACGAACTCCTCGGCCGCCGTGCCCGGTCGAAGGCGGGCGAGGAACGTGGCTTCGAAGGAGGCGCCTTGGCGAGTGGTGCCGATCTTCAGGAGATCGTGACGCTGCAGATTGGCGCTGAAGGGCTGCGCAATCAGCGTCTGCATATTATTGCCCAGACCAAAGCGTACGGTGAGCAGGTAGTCCGGCTCGGGATCGCGGCCGGAAACGAAGGACCACTTCAGGACGACGGCGGCAGCGGCGATCACCAGCATCCCGAGGCCGGCGACCCACACGTTGCGGGCGCCGACGGCCATTCCTGTGACGACAGCAAAGATCACGTACGCGGTGTCTTCTGTATCGCGCAACACGGTTCGGAAGCGGACGATGGAAAGCGCTCCAACTAGTGAAAAGGCGCGCGCCACGTTGTCGCCGATGACCTGGGTGACCATGGCAATAAGAACGCTGAGCAGCACCAGCGTCGAGAAGAACGAGACCGAGGGATCGGTGTTGTGCCGGGTGCGCCGGTGTAGCCAGGCGATCGCAAAGCCGCAGAGTAAAGCGGCAACGAAGCGGGTCAGAATGTCGAGTGGCGCGACGGCTGGTCCGGGGCTGAAGGTGGCGGTCAGGAACTCGAGCATGCGAGTTGCTCCGAGCGCGTGCGCAGGACCGCTTCCGGCACGAGTCCGGCAGCCAGATCGAGTTCCAGCACGGCCAGCTTGTATTTAGATGCCAGTCTGGGCTGCAGGCGGAATTTCTGCACGAGCTGCTTGAAGAGGACCGGCATCTCCTTCGCGTATTTCAGCTCCAGGATCACAGGCGCTTTCCCGAGACGGATAGGCGCGGCTGCCGTGGAATGAAAGCCGAGCGTGTTCTGCGGCAGCGCGCGAATCTGCGTGTCCATCGTCAGCCGAATCGTGCCCGATGAAGACTTGCCGATCCGGGCAGTTCGGTGATAGCGAATCTCGCAAACCGGATGAAGCCGGCTTTCGATTAAGTGCTCCAGGTACCAGTTGCCGGGCCAGTTCGGGTCGGGAGTTTGTGAGTGAAGGTGATCCAACTCGACGATGGGGATCGGAGTCCGCCACTTGCAGACCACCGATTTGTTTTTGCTCTTGCGCTCCAGAAACACCGAGTCGGCCGAGTTGTAGCGGCGAATGCGGTACTTGGATCGGCCGACGGCACGGCTGCCCAGGAACACATCCAGATCGGCGGTGTCCATGTACAGGCTGGACACATCGTATTCGTCGCCGAACTCGCCAGAGCCATGTGGATCGGCGAGGAGGTTCGCACGGGCCCAATGGCGGACTTCAAGCGCGAGGTCGGGTTGAAGCGGGAACTTAACCTCAAACGCGGAGTCGCCCGCTTGCATGGTTTCTAAAGAAGGAGACATTGGTTGGCTCTCGAATCGCTAGAATCTGGGTCCACCGGGACCGCCCCCTCCGAAGGGCATCGCGAAGTCGCGGTTGATGCCGGCGCGGAGTTGGTCGGGTGTCAGCGCGCCGCTTTTATCTGTGTTCCAGGACGCGAACCATGCGGCGAAGCCGGCCTGGAACTCCTCACGCGTGACGGAAGCGTCTTTGTTGGCGTCGAGGAGTCGCAGGAACACCGGCTGCAGAAACATTGCCGGCCCAAACCCGCCTCGGGGACCAGGGCCGCCGGGTCCGCCGGCTGTCTCGCCCTGCGACTTGCCCGCGAGCTGGTCGGCTACCGATTGCGCTCGCACGGGGACGAAGGCGCGGATAGGCTTCACCGGTCCCATTCCCATCGGTCCTCCGAAGTTCGGGCGAGGTCCGGCGTCACCGCCGAAACCTGTGGGCGCGACCGATTCGCCCGCGATCACTTTATCGAAGGTCGCCAGCTTTTCGACGGGCTCGTCTTTGACGGCCGGGCGAATGGCGCGCGCCACTTCATCGACTTGTGCGATCAGACGCTCGGGCTTGGCCAGAGTGTTCTGCAATCGCGCGAGTTGCGCCAGATACACGTTCTTGAAGGCCGGGGTTGCAAAGAGGCGTTCAAAGAAGCGATTCTGACCGGACCATGGTTTGTGAATACTGAGCTTTTCGCGCTGCTCCTGAGTGCCGCCCATTGGGAACTGGCCGAAGGAGTGATCCATATCCCACGGCAGGATTTGGAATTTCGATGTTTTCGGGTGCAGATAGACGTAGTAGTTCTGCCCCATGGCGAGAATGCTGTCGAGGTTCGATAGCCATACGGTGACGGCCATGAAGCGCGCGACTTCTTCGAGGTCAAGGTACTTGTCAATGCCAGCGCGGAAGTCCTCATCGGTGGCCGAAGTGACCAGCTTCGCGAACTCAATTACGTGCTGCTTCTCGGCCGCGGAGAGATTGGTTTTGGGGTCGTAGGTTTGCTGGTATTTGCTCCAATCCTCGCCGAGGTACTCGAAGAGACTGCGCGTCGCCGGCTTGAAGATTGCGCCCTTCGCGCCATCGTAGTGATCTTCTGAGAACGTCTTGTCGACATTCTCCACAAGCGAGTAAAGGCCGATGTACTTCTTGTCCCACTTACCGTCGACGGTGATGAAGACCCGGGCGTATGCCGTTCGGGACGCAGGCACTCCCGCATCGCGGAACAGCCGGTACGAAAGAACTTCATTCGTCCAGCTCGGATCGGTAACGCAATTGTGAAGGTTCAGTGTGGCTACTCCGGCGAGCTTCTGCCCCTTGACGTATTCATTCAGGTCGATCTTGAGTGAGCGCTTATCAGAGCCGCGCGCCATCATGAAGCTGCTGTTGCCCTTGTAGCGCACAGCGACCTCTTTGAACGGACGTCCTTCGAAGTCAAGGTGGGCCTTGACGTATTGGAAGTCGATGCCGGTCATCCCCGACATGCCGTTGCGCATGCCTTCGCGCGCAACCATACCCGGTCCGCCCCGGCCGCCGGGAATCGGGAAGGTGCTGTTGATTCCTTCGCGGAGCTGGTCGGCTGAGAGCTTGCCGACTTTCTGAGAGTCCCAGTAGTTGAAGAACTTACTTCCGAGCGCCGTCCACTCGGTCTGCGACAGCTTTCCGTCATTGTTGGTGTCGCCCTTCAGGAAGCCGGAGGCAAGCAGCATTGAGGGTTCGGGAGGTCCCATCGGACGACCGAGCCCTGGACCCGGTCCGCCGCCTTTCGGCTCCATAGCCGCCCACTGATCTGCTGTGAACTTCAGATGGATCTTCCAGATGGTGGTGGTCTTGAAAAGGTCGGAGGAGGTCTTCGGCAGCGTGGTGGTTTGCGCTGTCGCGGAGCCGGCCAGGCTTATGGCTGCAATCGTTAGAGCCGAGCTGCGAAAGGCACGGAAAAAGCTCATGATTCAAACTAGCGTTTTGCACCTTAAGCCTTAATTAAGATGCAGACAAAAACTGTAAAGAGATGTAAACACGCCGAGCCCGAATCGACGCTTAATGTTTTCTTAGGGGAGAAGTTGCTAGAGTCGCTATTTTGGGCTTTGCATGAGAGTTCTCGTAGTGGAGGATGAACCCGATCTGCGCGGCAGCATTGCCCGCGCGCTCAGGGACGATCAATACGCCGTGGACGAAGCCGGCGATGGCGAAGAAGGTTTATATAAGGCCGAAAGCGCGGCTTACGATGCCATTGTTCTGGACATCATGCTGCCGGGATTGGATGGCTTCCAGCTGTTGGAGCGCCTGAGAAGAACGCGGAAAACTCCAGTCTTAATGTTGACGGCTCGCGATTCGGTAAAGGATCGAGTGCGTGGGCTCGATTCCGGCGCCGATGATTACCTGGTCAAACCGTTTGACCTCGATGAACTGCTGGCCCGTTTGCGCGCTCTGATCCGCCGCGCGGCTAACCGAGCGACTTCATCCATTGACATCGGCGCCATTCGTATCGATACCGCGGCTCGGGTGGTGACACGCGCGGGTGAGCCTATCGCATTAACGGCCCGCGAGTACACACTGGTGGAGTTTCTGGCGCTGCATGCAGGGTCTGTTGTGAGCCGCGCGGATTTGTACGAGCACCTCTTCGACGAGAACGACAACACGCTATCGAATCTTCTCGACGTGCATGTCTCCAATGTTCGCCGAAAGCTGGGAGAAAGGTTGATCACCACGCGTCGCGGTCATGGCTATTGCATGGAGATCCCGGAATGATCTTCCAGTCGATCCGCTGGCGGCTTCAGTTGTGGCATGGGCTGTTGCTGCTCGTGGTTCTGACTGGGTTCGGAATCACTGCATGGCGAGTGGCGCGGGACAGCTATTGGCGGCAAACAGATGCGGAACTGCAGGAGACTCTGGACAGGCTGCTTCGGCCGCCTGTGCCAGGACGCCCGCACCCGTTTCCGCCGCTCCTGGAGCCGCCCCCTCCTCCTGGTGAGATAAGCGAGCAGGCGTTGAACGGCTTTCGCGCGATGTTGATGCTCAACATGCGATCGTCCAACGTGAAGAACGGGTATCTCGTGCTGTGGCGGGCCGATGGGTCGGTGGCGGCGCAGACTGGCTCCACGCCGCGGGAAGTTCCGCGGCCGCGGGATTCTATTCGACAAGCCTCGGCGACGGGGCGGGCGCGCGGCGAGTATCGCGAGTTTTATCGCTTCCTTCCCTTCGGTGACGTCCTGTTGGTGGGACGGTCGGTCGCTCCCGAACTCGCAGCGCTGGACACGGTGAAGCTGTGGTTGCTTGCCGCCGGCGTCACCATTTGGCTTTTGGGACTCGCGGGTGGTTGGTGGCTGACCACGCGGGCTTTGCATACTGTGGACGTGATCAGCGAAACGGCAGAAAAGATCGCGGCTGGAGATTTGTCCCGGCGCATCGAGGTGGCGAACACCGACAGCGAGCTCGATCGCTTGGCGAACGTTTTGAACGCTACCTTTGCGCGGCTGGAGCATGCGTTCGAGCAGCAGGCTCAATTCACGGCAGACGCATCGCACGAGCTGCGAACTCCGATCGCCGTCGTGTTGACGCAAACGCAATCGGCCCTGGCGCGGGAACGGTCGGCGGCAGAGTATCGGGAAGCGCTGGAGGCGTGCGCTCGGGCGGCGCAGCGAATGCGGAAGCTGGTGGAATCCTTGCTGCAGTTAGCGCGGCTCGATGCGGAGGAAGAACCCGCCCGGCGTGAGCCTGTCGACCTATCCTTCGTCGCCGGCGAATGCCTGGAGTTTGTGCGACCGATGGCAGAGCTTCGCGGGATCAGCATCGACGCCGACCTTCAGCGGGCGCAGTGTTTCGGCGATCCCGAGCAGCTTTCCCAAGTCGCCACGAACCTGTTGGCGAACGCGGTGCAGTTCAATCGGGAGGCGGGTGTCATTCACGTGTCCACATTCGCGGAGAATGGAACGGCCCAGCTCATTGTGTCGGACACGGGCAATGGGATTCCGCCCGAGGATTTGCGTCGCGTGTTCGACCGCTTCTATCGAGTAGATAAGTCACGATCGCGCGCGAGCGGGCGGAGTGGACTTGGACTTGCCATCTGCAAGAGCATTGTGGAGGCGCATTCCGGTACCATCGTGGCTGCGAGTTCCGACGGCGCGGGCGCTACGTTCACGGTCAGCTTGCCGGCGCTGCAGGAAGGAGGCAAGCGTGTCCATACAAGTGGAGGGACTCACACCCTTGGTTCAGGTGTTTGATATGCCTAGATCGCTCCGGTTTTACCGCGACGTTCTTGGCTTTCAAGTAGTAGAATCTTCCGAGCCGGGCGATAACTGCGACTGGGCGCTCCTTCGATCAGGAATGGCAGAGCTGATGCTGAACACAGCCTATGAACGGGACGACCGTCCGGCTGAGCCCGACCCGTTGCGCGTCGCTGCCCATGAGGACACCTCGTTGTTCATCGGCTGCCCGGATGTCGATGAAGCCTACAGGCATTTGGTGGCAGCCGGGGTTCGCGTCGACCCTCCCAAGGTGGCTTCGTACGGGATGAAGCAACTCTCCTTGAGAGACCCTGACGGATACGGGATTTGTTTCCAATGGCCCGCGAACCCGACCGAGGACTAGCTTTGCACGTGTATTACCTGTTATAGTACACACCGTGATCCCATTCCGCGTTGCCCTGCGGCCCGGCGCCCCCATATACGAGCAGGTGGTGTATGCGGCCAAGAAGGCGATCTTGTCCGGCGAGATGGCGCCGGGCGAGCGCTTTCCCTCGGTACGGGCGCTTAGCCAAAGCTTGAAGATCAACCCCAACACGGCGCACAAGGTGATCGGCGAGTTGGTGGCTGAACGACTGCTGGAAGTGCAGCCGGGTCTCGGTACCGTGGTGGCTATCCGAAGCGCATTCAGCGCCGCAGACCGTGCTCATCTGCTCAAGACCGAGGTTGAGCATCTGGTGGTGGAGGCCAAACGCCTGGGTATCACGCGGGAAGCGCTGCTCGACAGCGTCGCGGATCATTGGCGACGGCTGGGTCCCGAGGAGTCGGTTGTGCGAGGGAAGCGATGACGACATCAATCCGGACTTGCGAGTTGTCCAAGCAGTATCGGCGCTCTCTCATTCTTGACGATTTGAACCTCGAAGTACCGGAGGGGAGCATCTTCGGCCTGGTGGGTCCGAATGGCGCGGGAAAGACGACGACTATCAAGATCCTGATGAACCTGATTCAGCCAACCTCCGGTCGCGCGGAGGTGGTGGGCCGCGACTCGCGTCATCTTCGTTCTGCTGATTTCGAGCGCATCGGATACGTCTCGGAAAACCAGGAGATGCCGGACTGGATGACGGTGGACCAGTTCCTGGCGTACCTCCGGCCCTTCTATACGCGATGGGATAACGCAATTGCAGCCGAGATGGTTAAGCGCTTCGAGCTGCCGCGCAATCGCAAGCTACGCCATCTTTCGCGAGGCATGTGGATGAAAGCGGCGCTTGCTTCCACACTCGCATACCGCCCCGAGTTGCTTGTACTCGATGAGCCGTTCAGTGGTTTGGATCCGCTAATGCGGGACGACTTTATCCAGGGCATTCTGCATCAAGCGGGAGAGACCACAATCCTGATCTCCTCGCACGATCTCGCCGATATCGAAAGCTTCGCCAGCCATATCGCGTTCCTCGACGGCGGTCGTCTTCGCTTCAGTGAAGAAATGGAGTCTCTGTCCAAGAGGTTCCGCGAAGTACAGGTAAGCGTCGCGGATGGCGCGCAAGGCTCGACGGATTGGCCTGAGGACTGGCTGCTGGTAGAAACCTCGGGTGCGCGCGTGCGCTTCATTGATACTCGCTTCAACGCGGAACGGACGCTGGCGGAAGTCCACCGGCGTTTCGGCCCTGTGGCGCAAATGGCAGCCAATCCTATGCCGCTGCGAGCCATCTTCGTTGCGATGGCTCGAAATTCCCAGAAGGCTGCGGCGAAGGCCGGGACGACATGAGGCAAGCGTTTCATATCCTCAAGAAGGACGTGCTCTACGCGCGCGTCGAGATCTGTGCGGTGCTGGCCCTAGCTGGCTTGTATGCCTGGACCTCAACCGAAATGAAGGTCTACATCGTAGCGGAGCTGTTGCTGGATATTGGGGCCGTGTACCTGATTGCGAAGCTCATCCATGCCGAGAAGATTCCTGGCGACAGGCAGTTCTGGTTGACGCGTCCTTACCGGCGATCGAGCCTGCTCGCGGCCAAGCTTCTGGGGATTCTCCTCTTGGTGAATGTGCCGATCTTTGTTGCGCGCCTTTATGTGCTCCTCTATGAGGGGTTCGCCACCGGGGCAGTGCTTGGCCCTCTGCTGTGGTCGCACTTCCTGCTGTTCGTGGCCGTCATGCTGCCCATGTCCGCTGTTGCATCGGCAACCGCAGGGCTCGTGCCCTTTACATTCAGCATCCTTGCCCTGGTGGCGGCGGCGTTGGTCACAGTGGTCAGAATTCGACCGCCGTGGGATCTCGCCGTTCGACTTTCTCTCGCAGGATCGCAGTGGATGTGGGAAACCATCGCTGTGGTGGCATTGATTGCGCTCGCGCTGCCCGTGCTCTATCTGCAATATCGCGCGCGCAGAACATGGATGAGCCGGATTGTCATCGCCGTGGTGGGCGTCTGCGCGATATTCAGCTATCTGTATCTCCCGTGGACAACGGCGGCGGCGATACAAACGGCCATCACTCCTCGCCGACTTGCAGCCGAAGCACTCAAAGTGACATTCGAGCCGGCGGCGAGATACTTCTATACCCGCGGCATGCTCAATCGGGGCGATTATCAGGTGGACGTTCCGCTCAAGATTGACGGGGTACCGCGCGATGTGGAACTGATACCCGACGGGATCTCGTTTCGTTTCGAAGCGGCCGACGGCACTGCCTGGGAATCCGGCCCATACGTGTACCCTGCTCTAGGCAAGAGAATGCCCGGACCTGGACCCGCGATTCTGAATGCCAACGTTGATTTGCCGCCTGGGTTCTACAGCCGAGCGAAAGGCCGGTCGCTGAAGGTGACTGCGGACGTGTACGTCAGCCTCTTCGGTCAGCCGTTAAGTAAAACGATTGCCATTCAAGGCGCGGGCGTAAATGCCGTAGATGGACTACTGTGCCGGACAGGGCCGTTCCGACAGCTCCTTTGCATGGCTCCATTCGGGTGGCCGTCGCGCATTGTGTACGCGCAGTTTCCGTCGGGTGGAAAACTGCCGTTCACCCGCTTCATTTCGTATTCACCCTTTCCTTCAGGTCTGGCGTTCGATGAGGTTGCATCGCGCTCGGTCTCCTACCCTGAAGGAGAGCGCCAAGTGACCATCATCAGCAACCAGCCATTGGGTTCCTTCAAACTCCGCTTCGCCGCCGAGAACTTTCCGCTCGCCGACTTCAGCATCCCGATTCGAAGAAGCAGCCGCAAGGAGTAGACCGGTCCCGTGAAAGCGAACGTGGGCTAAAATAGCAATTTCATGTCCAACCTTCTAGCCGGTAAGACGGCGCTGGTGCTCGGCGTCGCGAACAAGTGGAGCTTGGCATACGCAATCGCCCAAGCCTATGTGCGGGAGGGCGGCGCCCTGATCCTCACGTACCAGGGCGAGCGGCAGAAGGCCACCGTCCAGGAACTGGCGGAAGAGCTCGCGCCCGGAACGCAGGTGCTTGCGTGCGATGTCACGATGCAGCAGGAACTGGACAACGTCGCCAATACACTTCGCGCGAGCCATACCAAGCTTGACGTAGTGGTCCATAGCGTCGCATTTGCGAATCGGGAAGACCTGAGCCGCCCGTTCCTGGAAACGTCCCGGGATGGATACCTCATCGCACAGGAGGTGAGCGCGTACTCGCTAGTGGCGGTGGCGCGCTCGTTTGCGCCGCTGATGGCCGCAGGTGGCTCCATCCTGACGCTCAGCTATCTGGGCGCGGTACGCGTCATCCCCAATTACAACGTGATGGGAGTCGCCAAGGCTGCCTTGGAAGCTTGCGTCCGTTATCTCGCGCACGACCTGGGGCCGTTAAACATCCGCGTAAACGCAGTTTCCGCCGGACCCGTCAAAACGGCATCGGCGCGCGCGGTGAAGGATCTGGGCAAAATGCTTGACGGTGTGGCGGCCAACGCTCCGCTGCGGCGCAATACCGATCCGGCGGAAGTGGCTGATACAGCCGTGTTCCTGGCCAGCGATCTGGGACGCGGCGTCACGGGAAATGTAATATATGTAGACGCGGGCTTTCAAATCATGGGCCTGCCCACCGCAACGCAGGCCGGGTGACAAACCCGCGCGCAAGACCAAACGAAAAACGAGCGTAAAACATGATCAAGGTGGAAGGCCTGTCGAAGCGATACGCGCGTAACGTCGCTGTCGACAATGTTTCCTTTGAAGTACAGAAGGGGCAAATCGTTGGGTTTCTGGGCCCGAACGGGGCCGGCAAGACGACAACGATGCGCATCCTGACGTGCTTTTTGCCCCCGACGGCGGGCACGGCCAACGTAGCGGGCTACGACGTGATGCGACAGCCGATGGAGGTGAAGCGGCGCATTGGATATCTGCCGGAGACCCCGCCTCTTTACCCGGACATGGAAGTGGGGGAATATCTCGAGTTCGTCGGCCGCCTGAAAGGCATCTCTCGCAGCGACCTGCCGCGTCGCGTCAGCGACGTAGCCGAGCGCTGCGCGGTCGCCGACGTGCGCAAGAAGCTGATCCACAAGTTGTCGAAGGGTTACCGCCAGCGAGTCGGGCTCGCCCAAGCTATCATTCACAACCCCGACGTACTGATTCTGGATGAGCCAACTTCAGGACTCGACCCGAAACAAATCACCGAGACGCGTGCTTTAATCAAGTCCCTTGCCGGCGACCATACCATCATCCTGAGCACGCACATCCTCCCGGAAGTGGATTTTATCTGCGAGCAGGTGGTGATCATCAGCAAGGGGAAGATCGTCGCCACCGATTCGGTGCATAATCTGACGAATCGCCTTCGCGGGGCCGAGAGCATTACGATCGGTGTTGAACCCCGAGGAGCGGCCACACTGGACGCCGCATTTGTCCAACAGCGCCTGGAGCAAGTCTCCGGCGTCAGCCGCGTGCTACCGCGCGAGTCACGCGATCGTCGCCTGATGTTCGACCTCGAAAGCCTGCAGGGCCGGTCCATTCGCGGCGACGTGGCCAGAGCGGTGGTCGAATCGGGTTGGGATCTCACAGAATTGCGGCCCGTCGCGTTAAGCCTCGAGGAAGTCTTCCTGCAACTGACAGGTACGGAGCAGGCGCATGACTAACATCCTGACTATCTATCGAAAAGAACTGAACAGCTATTTCAACTCGCCGATCGCGTATATGGTGATGGCGTTGTTCGGCCTTCTCGCCGGATATTTCTTCTACGTGTACGTCGCCATCTTCGTGGACCGCAGTTCGCAATCGCAAATGATGGGCGGACAAAGCTTTCCCATGGATGTGAATGAGTGGGTGATCCGACAGCTATTGTCGAACCTGAGCGTGATCGGTTTGTTCATGATCCCGATGCTCACGATGCGGCTTTTCGCGGAAGAAAAGCGATCGGGGACGATCGAACTGCTTACCACTTCGCCCGTCCGTGACATGGAGATCATACTGGGAAAATGGCTGGCCGCGTTGACTCTGTACGCTTCCGTGCTTGCCATCTCGGGATTCAGTGTCGGGACTTTGTTCCTTTATGGCAATCCGGATGTCGCGCCGATTCTGACGGGGTACCTGGGACTGCTGCTGCAAGGCGGAAGTTTACTGGCGATTGGGACGTTTATTTCCACGCTGACGCGTAATCAGATCATCGCTGCGTTTGCGACCTTCGCCGTCTCGCTCCTGCTTTGGGTACTGGATTGGGTGAGCGCGTATGAGACAGCGGCCTGGGCCAAAGTGATCGGGTATATGTCCGTAATTACGCATTTCGAGCCGTTTGCGAAAGGCGTGATCGACAGCAAAGACGTCATCTTTTATCTCTCGTTGATTTTCTTCGGGTTATTTATGACCGCGCGTTCCATGGAATCGCTGCGGTGGAGGGCATAGATGAAGACGGGCTGGTTAAGCGCAAGACAGACCCGTTACACCGGGTTTGCCGCAATCTACATCCTGGTGGTCATCGGCGCATTGGGGCTGGCTAACTGGTTGGCGAACCGGCACAACAAGTCGCTCGACACCACTGCCAATCGCCGCTTCAGCTTATCGGACCAGACCAACAAGGTCATCGCTGGATTGAAGCAGGACGTGCGTGTCACTTACTTTGATCGCACAGACAACTTCCTGCGCGCCAAGGATCTGTTGGATCGCTACGACACGTTATCCACGAAGCTTCATGTCGACTACGTGGATCCCGACAAGAAGCCGCAGGCCGCCAGGTCGGCCGGAATCCGCAATTACGGCACAATCACGGTGGATGCTGGTGCACGTCACGAAGAAGCTAAGGCGCTGACCGAGGAAGAAGTCACGGGCGCCATTATTCGCACGCTGAAAGGGGGCGAGCGTACGGTTTGCGCCACCAGCGGGAGCGGTGAGCGCGGGTTCGAGGACGCCGGCCGCGACGGCTATGGAAATCTCAAGCAGCTTCTGGAGCGCAACAACTACAAGACGCGCGCCATTTCCTTGCTGGAGAAGCCCGAGGCGCCGAAGGACTGCACAGTGCTGCTGATTGGCGGTCCGCGCTTCGATCTGATCGCTCCGGTTGTGTCGGCGATCAAGACGTATGTAGACAACGGCGGCCGCGCACTGATTCTTCTGGATGCTCCTGCCGGCGCCACGAAAGAGCCGGTTGCGGAGAACGCGGCGCTAGTCGCACAACTTGCTGGATGGGGCATCGCGGCCAACAAGGATCTCGCTTTGGATACCAGCGGCGTGGGCCAAATCTTTGGACTCAGTGAAGTGGTTCCGCTGGTTTCGCGGTACGAGTCGCATGCCATCGTGACACCTATGACGGGCGTTGCCACCGCGTTCCCGCTGTCGCGCACAATCGACGTAGCGCCGGGCGGCAAGTGGACGGCGTCCAAGCTGCTTTCCACGTCGGACAACAGCTATGCCACGACGAACCTGGGCGCACGTGAGATCCAGATCAACCCCGAGCGGGATAAGAAGGGTCCGTTGAATCTCGCCGCCGCGTCTTCGAGCGGGAATAGCCGCGTAGTCGTGGCGGGCTCGTCCGCCTGGGTGGCCAACAGCTTCATCAGCTTCAACGGCAACCGCGATCTTTTCCTCAATATGGTGGCTTGGTTGTCCTCGGATGAAGAGCTGATTTCGATCCGCCCCAAGAATCCGGAAGATCGCCGCCTCGCGCTCAATCGCGCGCAGATGATGATGATCTTCTACACCAGCGTGCTGCTGCTGCCGCTCGCGATCGTCGCGATCGGTGTCAGTGTCTGGTGGAAGCGGAGGTAGCCGGGCGATGATGCAATTGCGTGGTCTGCTGATCGCGATCATCGCTCTCGGGTTGCTGGCTGCCGGCGTGTATTGGTCGGACCGGCACAAAACCGCCGAAGAAGCCAAGGACGCCGGCGGCGGCGCTTCCAAACTCATTCAGGTCGCAAGCGAGGATGTTCGCAAGCTGGAGATTCAGCGGAAGGACGCGCCGGCCATTCTTCTGGAGCGGGATGCTTCCAAGCAGTGGCAGATGCGGGCCCCTGAAACGTGGCGCGTGGATCAGGAGACAGCCAACGCGATCGCGGAATCATATGCAAGCCTTTCCTACGATCGTGTGGTGGAAGAGAAAGCGTCCGACCTTTCGTCGTACGGTCTGCAGACTCCGTCGGTGGTGTTAACTGCTACCGCGAAGGATGGTAAGTCCGGAAAGCTGCTGATCGGCGATGAGAGCCCAACCGGTACCGGAGTGTACGGGAAGTTGGAGCGCGATCCTCGGGTGTTCCTTCTCGGCACGAACGTGAAGACCGCGGTCGACAAGTCGCCGTTCGATGTTCGCGACAAGCGGCTGCTTGTGTTCGATACGCAAAAGTCGACCCGCGTCGAGCTGGTTGCGAAAGGCGTTCCAGTGGAGTTTACGCGCGATGCGTCCAAAGAGTGGCAGATCACAAAACCCAAACCTCTGCGTGCCAACAACGGCCAGGTTGAAGATCTGCTGCAGAAGCTCGGGGACGCTCGCATGGATGCCTCAGCGCCCGATGGAGACCCGTCGAAAATCGCATCGAACTTCGCATTCGGAACTCGTGTGGCGACCGCTTCCGTGACGGATCCCAACGGCACGCAGACTCTCGAGGTGCGCAAGCGCGGCGAGGAGTATTTCGCCAAAAGTTCATCGGCTCTGGGCGTGTTCAAGATCGCGCAAGACGCAGCCGAAGGCTTGAGTAAAGCCCTGGATGACTTCCGTAACAAGAAGCTCTTCGACTTCGGCTTCGTACAGCCGTCCGCGGTCAGCGTGCGCGACGGCGACAAGTCCTACGTATTCCGAAAGAACGGCGAGAAATGGACAAACGCGGCGGGCAAGACGATGGATGCTACAAGCCTGCAAGCGCTCATCGACAAGATCCGCGATCTGAGCGCGATCAAGTTTCTCGACACGGGTTTCACCGCGCCGGCGATTGAGATCGGTGTTACTTCTGAGGACGGGAAACGCAACGAGCGGGTATCCATCTCCAGGACGGCTGACCTGTATGTGGCTCGGCGCGAGAATGAGCCGGCGCTGTACCAGCTTGACGGCAAAGCTGTGGAGGAACTCCAGCGAGCCGCGGGGGACGTGAAAGAGCCGCCGCCTCCTCCTGCGAAGAAATGAAGGCGCTGCACACGGATTTGTATCAACTGACAATGGCCGCGGGCTACTTCGCCTCGGGCAAGTCGGGTGAGACAGCCGTGTTTGAGTTGTTCGTTCGCCGCCTACCCGCCAATCGCGAGTTTCTGATCGCGGCCGGCCTGCAGCAGGCTGTCGAGTACCTGCTGAATCTTCGCTTCACGTCCGAGCAGATTGCATACCTGCGCACGTTGCCTCAGTTTCAACGCGCCGCGCCTTCGTTCTGGGATTACTTGGCGGCATTTCGCTTTACTGGCGATTTGTTTGCGATGCCGGAGGGAACGCCGTTCTTCGCGGGTGAACCTGTAGCGATCGTGCGAGCTCCAATCATCGAAGCGCAGATCCCGGAAACTTACCTGCTTTCCGCCATCGGTTATCAATCGATGATTGCGGCGAAGGCGGCGCGTGTTGTCGCCGCGGCCGAAGGTCGCACGGTGGTTGAGTTCGGCACAAGGCGCGCGCATGGGCCCGAAGCCGGTGTGCTCGCCGGACGCGCGGCGTTCCTGGCCGGCTGCGCCGGAACCAGCAATGTTGAAGCCGGGCATCGATTCGGCATCCCCGTATTTGGCACCTGCGCGCACTCGTGGGTATTGGCGTTTCGTAAGGAGACGGAAGCGTTCGAAAGACTGCAGGAACTGCTTGGGCCGGGCACGGTTTACCTGATCGACAGTTATGACACCGTAGAAGGAGCGCGAAAGGCGGCGGAGCTGGGTCGGCCTCTGTGGGGCGTACGCCTGGACAGCGGGGACCTTGCCGGGCTCGCTCGCGAAGTTCGATCCGTGCTGGACGGAGCCGGTTTGCATGACGCGAAGATCATGGCGACCAGCGATCTGAATGAATTCCGCATCGCCGAGCTCGTTAAGGCAGGCGCTCCTATCGATTCTTTTGGCGTCGGCACGGAGCTCGCAACCTCTGCCGACGCCCCGTCGCTTTCGGCCGTCTATAAGATGGTCCAACTCGATGCCAGATACGTTGCCAAGTACTCGCCGGACAAACGCACGTACCCAGCGTCCAAGCAGGTGTTTCGCTACCCGAAGTACGACATCGTTGGCTACTCGGCCGAATGCGCGCCGATCGACGGGTCGGCCACGGCGCTGCTCCAACCGGTGATCCTCAATGGCGAGCTCGTCGAACCGCTGCCGAGCACTGCGGACATTCAGCAGTATTGCCTCACGGCGCTGGGATCGGTCCAGCCCGGCCATAGCGTAGACCATAGCCGGGCCTTGACCGATCTCGCCGAACGTCACCGGAGGGACTCGCAGGAATGAGAACTGCCTTCTTTGATGTCGATACTCAGCTTGATTTCTTGTATCCGGCCGGCGCTCTGTACGTTCCCGGGGCCGAGCTCATTGTGCCGAACGTTTCGCGAATGAATCGTTATGCCGCCGCTAATGGGATACCGCTCATCTCCGATACCGACGCTCATGCGGAGAATGACCCCGAGTTTCTTCAATGGCCACCGCATTGTGTCTCTGGAACGCTCGGTCAGCTTAAACCTCAATCCACGTTGTTGGAGCGGCGTACCGTAGTGAGTGCTAAGGCTCTTTTGAACGCGTGGCCCGAAGGCATTCAGCAGATCTTGCTCGAGAAACAGACACTCGACGCTTTCAGCAATCCCGGTCTGCCGGCCTTCCTCGATACTTTGGATGTGGATCGCTTCGTCGTATACGGCGTGGTCACTGAGATCTGCGTGAAGTTGGCGGCTTGGGGACTTCTCAAGACCGGCAAGCGTGTGGAGCTTGTCACCGATGCAGTGCGTCACCTGAACGAGAAGGAAGCGGCACAGACGCTAAAGGAGTTCGAGGCCGCGGGCGGTGTGCTGCTGACTTCAACCGGTGTTTTAGCGATCGAGCAGACCAGTTGACATACGGAGAAGAAAAGGCGAATATAGGCATGTGCTGTTCCCGGAGCTCGCGCCAGAACGCCACCTCATCGGCATCGCCAAACTCGCATCGGAGGGCGAGTTGCTTGAGGCAAAACGTCGCGTCGAGTACCGGGAATTGCCGACCCGCCGCTTCATCGGCCGGGCAAGCGGACGCAAGATGCCGTTTGAATGGACGATCAACCCGTATCGCGGCTGCGAATTCGGATGCAAGTACTGCTACGCGCGCTACACCCACGAGTTCATGGAACTCCGCGATACCGAACAGTTTGAAACCGAGATCTACGCCAAGAGCTTCGACGCGGCCGCTTTCCGTCGCGAGCTGACGCGCATCCCGATGAAGGACGGCATCTGCGTGGGCACCGCGACGGACCCGTACCAGCCCGCCGAACGCCGATTTCGGATCACGCGACAGATCCTGGCCACGTTCCTCCACGAGCGTGGCCGCACATTCAGCCTCACCACCAAGTCTGACCTGGTAAGCCGTGACGCCGAACTGCTCGGAAGCATCGCGAAACACAACGTGCTGCACGTGTTTGTCACCGTCACCACCACGGATGAAACCCTGGCGAGGCAGATTGAACCGTACGCCCCGCGCCCCGCACTCCGCATAGAAGCGATCGAGCGGCTGACCGCAAAAGGTGTGCGGGTTGTAGTGTTGTGCAGTCCGATCATGCCCCTGATCAATGACTCACTTGCGAACCTGACAGCGGTCGGGAAAGCCGTCAAGGCGGCAGGCGCGATTTACATGATGGGCGGCGTGCTTTTCTTGAAGCCGTGCGCGCAGAAGGCCTTTTATCCGTTTCTCGAAGCGCAGTTCCCTACGCTGTTGCGCCGGTATCGCGAGCGCTATGACAGCAGCGCGTTCCTTACTGGCCAGTATCCGGAGAAGATGGCAGATCGGGTCAAACAAGTGCGTGAGCGATTGGGCCTCACTGCGAAACCAGATGGGTATCAACCTGAGCAGTGGATGGCTCAACCTCAGTTGCCGCTGTTCCAACTGCCGTCTTGACCCAGCAGCGTACGGCCTCGGCTACGCTCCACGCTTGGGCGACGCAGCCGCGTTGCGTGAATGGCGATTCGGCATCGAAGATCTCGCTGATCGTGCCGATAGCGCCGTCGTTCAAGTGACTCTCAAAAGACTGCACGAATTGGCGAGCCGTCGCTTTGTCGTCGGGATACACCTTCAACCAGGCATCGACGAACGGGCCAATGAGCCAGCCCCACACGGTTCCCTGGTGATAAGCGGCATCGCGCGACCGCAGGTCGCCGTAGTAGCGCGGCTTGTAGTCGGGATGCCCGGGCGCGAGCGATCGTAGACCTGCGGGCGTCAATAAGCGTTCGCGAGCCACTTGAACCACGCGCTCCCACCGCGCGCGGTCGAGTACCGGAAACTTCGGCGAGATCGCCAGCAGTTGATTGGGACGGCAGGCCGGATCGTTACCACCGCCTTCGGCATCGACGACGTCGTAAAGGTACTCTCCTTCCGCATACCAAAAGCGCTCATTGAAGGAGACACGCGCACGTTCGGCGTGAGCTTCCAGATCCTCCGCATCCACACCGCTACGCGGATACTGCCGCGCCCAGCCCGCCAGCAGGCGAAGAGCGTTGTACCAGAGTGCGTTGATCTCTACAGCCTTGCCCCGGCGCGGCGTGACCACCCAGTCTTCCACCTTGGCATCCATCCACGTCAACTGGTAGCCGGGCGCGCCCTGTCGCAGCAGCCCGTCGGTCGGGTCAACGCCGATGCCGAAGTGAGTCCCCTGCAAATGGCACCGTACGATCTCCACGAGCTTCGGGAGGATCAGGCGCAAGGTCGCGTGATCGCCCGTCACTTCCATGTAGCGATCGACAGCGTGAAAGAACCAAAGCGTCGCATCAGCGGTGTGATAAAGACCCCGATTCTCGCCTTCCGGGAACATGTTCGGAATCAGACCATCGCGCACGTAGTACGCAAACGTGCGGAGAATCCAGCCCGCCTCGGCATGACGACCCGTAGTCAGTGTCAGCCCTTCCAGGCTGATCATGGTGTCGCGACCCCAGTCGGTGAACCAGTGATAACCGGCGATGACGGTCCGCAGCGAGTCGCCCGCAGCCCGCGCGCGAGCCAAATCCTCGATGCGGCCGGCCGGCGTAATCACGAACTGGTCGGCAGCAATCACCATCTCGCCGCCAAAGCCTTCGCGAGCGGCAGGGTGAGCTTGTCGCAGCAAGGTGTTGCGGCGTTCGCGCTCGATCTCCAAGCCGTCGACCGGTGGAACGGCGCGCATCACTTCCCACCGCTCGCTGGAAGCGACAACGCTGGCGCCGCGCGACTCCCTCAGCCGCAGATGGAAGCATCCCGGACTCCACATGCAGCCACGCGCTTCGTAGCCGCGCCGATCTTCCGTGTAATAGAGAAGCTCCTTCGTATAGCGACGGTCAAAGGTGAACGCCGCGTCCTCGCCATCCACCAGCATGCGAAGCGGCGGCAGTTGCGCATCGGCGCTAGAGAACTCGT
>DASQDN010000651.1:0-6356 GCA_035634155.1 Bryobacteraceae bacterium
ATTCATACACTCACCTGGCCCGGAGCGTCTTGCTCCGGGCTTTTGTTTGCTCGCCTTGGCGCGAAGTATCATGTGTTTTGCCTCCCGTCCATTCTCATAGCCGGCGCTCTGCGGTCGCGGTGTGTCTTGCCATCTTCGCCCTGGTGTTCCTTACTCACTGCCTGAGTCCGAACGCCACGCCGTTTGATTCTCGTTGGACGGTCTACACCGCGCAAAGTCTTCTGCACGAAGGCAATGCCGACCTGAATGAATTCCATCCCGCCTTACGCGAGCAGGACTATTACGCGATCGAGTGCGTGGGGCCTGACTACAAGCGAACCTACCCTGTCGATTTCGCGGCCCCATGCGTCGGAATGAGGTTTTATAACTTCTACCCCGTCGCTGTCCCAACTCTCGCGGCTCCCGTCGTCTTTGTCCTGGAGCGAACAATCGCTGTCCTACAGCCGTGGCTCGCTCCTATTGCTGAGCGCATGCCGACCGAGGTGAGGCGCGCCTTTTTAAAGGGCGACCTCATCCGCTCCTCGGCATTCGTCGAGATCCTGGTCGCCAGCCTCATCATCGCTCTCGCTGCTGTCGTAATGTATGGAATGGCTCGCGAAGTGGTCTCCCCCGCACGAGCCCTGATCGCCGCGTTCGTCTTCGCGTTCTGCACATCGGCATGGTCCACGGGCAGTCGCGCGCTCTGGCAGCATGGTCCATCGATGCTGCTCATCGGCATCGCGGTTTGGCTCGCATTGGTCGCGCGTCGCCGTCCGGAAGTGGTGCAGTACATCGGCGCGCCTTTGATGCTGGCGCTGTTTGTGCGGCCGACAAACATCGTGCCGCTTGCCGGCTTTACGGTCTTCGTGTGGATCTGCTTTCGCCGAAGCTTCGTTCGATTTGCGCTCTGGGCGGCTCCCATTGCAATCGGATTCTGCCTTGCCAGTGACGTCACATACGGAACCATCCTCGCTCCTTACGCATTTGCGAAGCGTGTGAACGCGCCGGGACTGGGAGTTCATCCCGAGATGTGGGCCGCGTTCACAGGAAACATGATCAGCCCGGCTCGCGGACTGCTTGTCTTCACGCCGATTGTCCTGCTATGCCTGTACGGACTCTTCCGGCGCGCGAGCGATCCGTACGAGCGAGCACTCAAAGCCCTGATGATCGCCATCATCGGCGGCCACTGGCTGCTCATCACTCTCTATGAAGACTGGTGGGGCGGACACTCCTTCGGACCCCGCTACTTCTCTGATCTGACGCCGGTCTTTGTCTACCTGTTAACCCCTTCGATTGCGCTGCTATTCCGGCGATCGCAGGGAAAGCATACGGTCGCTTTCGTAGCGCTCGCGGCAATCAGCTTCTTTATCCATCTGCGAGGAGCAACCGCGTGGGCAACGATGGAATGGAACATGAGCCCGAGTATCCGCGACTACCCCGGCCGAATCTGGGACTGGCGTGATCTTCAATTCCTGCGCGGCCTCGGCGATAGCCCCGGATCACCAGAACCAGCTCCGGCGAGGGTTGCGGAGTAGCTCGTACTCAGCCGGATGCATTGCTTCCACCGACAACTGGACCAGTTTGCCTGCATTATATTTATGCATGCCTTCTTTGGATCCAGGTTCGCCGACGTAATATCGAACCGAGCGGTCGCGCGCAAGCGCTGCGTACTCACTCCGCAGCAGCGCCTTCGCCTCTGGTGGAGCCTCCCGACCGGTCGCACTCCAATACCAGCTCGAAAACATCAACGGCTGATAGGTCAGGTACGCCACCTCCCGCACCACGGTAATCGCCGACAGCGCCACGACTAACATCACACCGCGTCGGACCAGATGCGAGCAGTATCGAGCAAACAGATAGAAGAACACCGCGGTCGGGAGAAACATCCCGCGCATCGAGTAGTTATTAAAACCGATCGACTCGATGAAACCGGTCGACACCAGAAACGCTATCGATGTCCAGAACAGTGCACGTTCCCGCGCAGTGAATCGATTGCGAACGAAGAACAGAACCACCGGTATTCCCGCGAGATCAATCATCACAGCGGAAACAACATACGCGAAACTCCCGACCACCGGCGCCAGAAACGTACCCAGATGGACTGGAGCCCAGACCATGCTGGTTTTCTGCACCCGATTCGTATACAGAAATAGCGGAACCAACAGCATCGGAGTGAGCCACAGGAAGGCTCGTGTTCTCCAGGCGCGCTTGCCTAATCGCCAAATCTGCGCCGGAGCCAGGATAAATGCCGTGAACGTTGCAAACACACTTGAATAGAACGCGCCAATCAGCAACATCCCGAGTACCGTGATCTTCAGTCGCTGGGTTCGAAAGCGAAGCGCAGTCGCGAACAGCAGGATCAACAGCACGGAATAGAAGGCCATGAAGTGGTGAACCACCCAGTACAGGCCGGTATAGAAGGATGAAATCTCACGAATCTGCCCGAACACCATCCGGGGCCAGTGCTCGGCATGTTCGAACAAGACATTCGCATAAAACAGCCAATCCAGCCCGCCGAAGAACGACCACAGAAACAGAAATGTCGCATAAGCACGCGGGGCAGGGAACCACCGCGCCGCAAGCTCCGCCAGGCTGAACACAAACAATAAGTGATACAGCAGATTGCCTGCGAATATCGCATCCTTCAACGTCATGGGAGGAATAGCGAACTTCAAAAACGCCATCGGGAACAGCGCCGCGTAATAGTGCGACAACAGAAAGTCCTGATTCGCGAAGTGGGCCAGCGGATAGCGCTCCGTCATCGTCATACTGACCAGTTCCGCGAGCCGTCCGTAATCGTCCGCCTGGGCAAGCACCACATTCCCCGGAATCCACTCGAGCAGGTAAGCGGCGCGCGGCACGGTCAAACAACCGAAAAACGCAAGCGCCCACAGCAGCGTGACCTTTGGATACAGAATCTGCACGCGGCGCACACCAGCGCCTGCGAGAACGAACGCCGCAGAGGCGAACGCAATCGGATACACGATCAATAGGTCGACCGTTCGAAGCGACAGCCCGTTAAGCACAACCAGGCTGATAAGGTTCGCCAACAGGACTGAAGCCAGAGCCCGCGAAGCCGTCAAGCGGCCCAAAATGGTTTGCACGTCGTTTGAAGTATCATAGTGGATCGTTCCGATGCCCCTGCTTTTCCCGCCTCTCTGCCCCGGCCCTCCGGCGGTTCGACAGTGAGTGGCGACACCGCGGTTGACTCGCGTCCACGCCTCAGGATCCTACTGCTGCTCACGTGGTACACGCCGCATCTTTCGGGACTCACCATGGCCGCCAAGCGACTGGCCGAAGGCTTGCACAACAAGGGTCACTCAGTCACGGTACTCACCTCGCAACATGCGCCGCACCTGGCCTCCGCCGAAACCATCAACGGAGTGCGTGTGGTGCGTGAGCCTGTCACCGCGCGAATGAGCAAGGGACTTCTCATGCCCGGCTATATCAGCGCCGCTGCCGAACTCGCGCGCGAACACGACATCATCACTGCCTTCCTTCCCGCGGGCCCATTCGAGTGCATCGCCCTGCGGCGGGTCGCGCGGCTGCGTCCATTGATCCTCGAATACATCTGCGACATTCGCCTGCCCGGCGGTTTGAAGGATCGAGCCATCGAACAGGCCTGCAATGCGCTGTTTCGCTGGGCTGCCCGGCCGAGTCATTCAGTTGTCTTTTCAAGTCCCGACTACGCCTCCACAAGTCCTTTCCGAAAGGTGTGCAATGGCAAAATGCATATCGCGCCGCTGCCCATCGCCGTGGCCCAACCCATTCCCGCCGAGGTCGCACGCCTGCGGGCGTTCGGCTCAGCACAAGGCCCAACCCTCGCAATGGCGGGCCGTCTCGCGTATGGAAAAGGCTTTGAACTCATGATCGAAGCGCTGCCTCTGATTCAGCAGCGATACCCTGGAGCCCGCGTCCTTTGCGCGGGAGAACACGAAAGAGTCGTCGGCGAAGAAGAATACCGCCGCCGCATTCTCCCTCGCATCGAAGCGCTTGGCGAGGACTGGCGGATGCTGGGCGTGCTCCAACCCGACCTGGCGAGCTTCTTCACGGCCGCCGACGTCCTCGTCTTCCCCAGCACCAATCGCACGGAAAGCTTTGGAATGGTCCAAGCCGAAGCGATGCTCTGCGGAGTCCCCGTCGTGGCCAGCGATCTTCCGGGCATTCGAGTCGCCGTGCAATCCACCGGCATGGGCAAACTCTTCCCCGCCGGCGATGTGCGCGCATTAGGCGACGCCGTTATCGACGTGATCGAGCGGCGCGCCGACTTCGTCAAACCGCCCGCCGAGGTGCAAGCCTTGTTCTCAGAAGAAGTCGCCGTCTCCAAGCGACTCGATCTCTACTACGAGTCCATTGCATGATTCCGCCCCACTATACGCGCGCGTATCTACGACACGCGCCGCTATTCGCCGCCATCGTACGCCCCGTCGAAGCGCACCTGATGAACGCCTCCGGCCGCATCGTCGAGCCTTGCCTCGATCTTGGATGCGGCGACGGGCTCTTCGCATCGATCGCGTTCACCTCGCCGGTGAGCGTTGGAATCGACGCCGATCTCCCCAGCCTCCGCCGCGCCGGACCGCGCCATACTTACAACCTAAGAGTGGCCGGTCGTGGAGAAGCGCTGCCCTTTAAGGAAGGCGCCTTCGCCACCATTATGAGCAACTCCGTCCTGGAGCATATCCCCGATCTCGATGCCACACTTGCCGAATGCCGCCGCGTGTTGAAGCCCAGGGGACGCTTGCTCATTACAACACCTGGCGACGCCTTCGGACGCCTCCTGCTGATGCACAGCCTCCTACGACGCGCGGGCTTCAATCGAGCTGCCGTCGCGTACTCCACCTGGTTCAATCGCCACTCCCGGCACTTCCACACCGACAGTGCCGTCACCTGGACCAAACGACTCAACCGCGCCGGCTTCGAGGTGGCTGCCGCACATTCTTATCTGACTCCCGACGCTCACCGTGCTTTTGATGTCGCGCACTATCTCAGCGTGCCCGGATGGCTGCTTCATCGACTCACAGGCCGCTGGCGCGTCACGCGCGAATCCTGGCTGCAGCGTGTTTGGCAATCCCAACTCCACCGCCTCCATGCCCGAGCCCTCAACGTGACCGAAGGACCCTACCTGTTCCTCGATGCTCGCAAACGATCGTAATCGCCGCCTCATCCTAGCCGCGATCGTTGTGTGCGGCTTCATTCTGCGCGTGTGGGGTCTCACGTTCGGCCTTCCGCTTAAGTCAAACCTCTACATCCGTCCTGACGAGTCGCTGCTGGTCGCCGCCGCCGCTCGCTTCTGGGACACGGGCGGCCATCCTGGCTTCTTCGCTTACCCGGCGCTCATGACGGAACTTTGCGCGCTGCTCTACCTTCCATGGAAGCTCTTCGGCGACGGCATTCCCTCAGCATTCAGCCGCGATCCTGGCCCGTTCTTCCTCATCGCCCGCGGTCTCTCCGTCGCCGCATCCACTGCCTCGATACTGCTGGTACACGCAATCGCGAAACGGCTGATCTCGGCAACGGGCGCGTTGATGGCAGCGGCGTTCTTCGCCTTCTCGCCACTGGCGGTTCGCGATGCGCACTTCGGTGTCACCGATTCATTGCTCGTATGTCTGCTGCTCGCGTCGCTGGCCTGGCCCTTCCGAAACGTTCAATGGCCTGACATTGCGGCCTTGGGAGCAATCTTCGGACTTGCCTGCTCCACCAAATACACCGCGATTCTTCTGGCGCCCGCCATTGGGTTGCGTATCATCATGCGATCACTTCACGCGCCGAAACAAGCAATGCGCAACGTCGCCATCGCAGGCGCTTGCTGCGCGCTGGTCTTCGTCCTGTTGAATCCATACATCTTCCTGCAGCAGGGCGACTCGTCAGGGCAAGTGTATGAATTGTTCAGCATGTTCTACCGGACTCAACCCGGCGACACTACGTGGAGCGCGAGGCATGCAGTCCAGCAGGTTTTGCGACCTTTGCAGTACGGCCCGGGCGGTCCCGTAGGATTCGCGCTCGCTGCTGTCGGAGCCGTCCTCCTTCTCTCGACGCGCAAGTCCGCCTTACCCGTCGTAGTGGCTGCTGCGGTTTGTGTCGCGGCGCTTCTTCCTTTCAAGCACAATGTGCCGTATCGCTACACGCTCCCGCTCCTGCCGTTGATCTCCATCCTGGCTGCCGCCTCCCTCGAATACCCGAAACGGGCGCTATGGAAAAATCTGCTCGCGTCCCTTGTAATAGCGTTTACAGCCTGGAACTCTGCACGGCTGGTAAACATCCTCACCCGTCCCGACACCCGGACCTTAGCCGGAACATGGATCGAAAAGAATGTTCCAGCCGACACACCCATCCTGCTTCTCGGTCCACCCGAGGCCGAGCCGCAGATCCACGAATCC
>DASQDN010000652.1:0-4552 GCA_035634155.1 Bryobacteraceae bacterium
CGCCGGCGCGATGCGATCGCCTTCGCTTTCGCCCCCCGCGATGCAGTCAGTGCCTTCTCGACATTGCCAGACTCCAGCGCCTTCCGCCAGCCTCCGTCGGCCTGCACCTGCTCGAACACCTTCGTGGCCTCACGGACCAGCGAGGTCGTCAAGGTCTCCACGTAATACGAGCCGGAGGCCGGGTCTGACACTTTGCCCAGATGCGCCTCTTCCCGCAGAATGCGCTGAACATTCAATGCCAGATGCGGATCGAAACCGAACGCCTCCACATCGAGCGAATCGCAACCGCCGATCACTGCGGACATCGCTTCGGTGGTAACGCGCAGCAGATTCGTATACGGGTCGAACACGCTCTTGTTGGCACGTGCGGTCCGAGCATGAATGTGTAAAGTCGCGCCCGTTCCCAGCGACGCCCACAACACGCGAGCGGCCCGGAACTTCGCAATCTCAAAGAAGTAGTTGGAGCCGACCGCGAACACGAACACCGGTTCGTTCGCGCGCATTTCGGTTGCTTGCGCAGCCGCATACCCGAGTTCTTGCACGGACGTGGCGCCCGCTTCGTGAAGATGATCCGCGCGAATCGCGTCGGCAGGAGGCGCCCAATCCTGCGCTTCTTCCCACACAGCGCGCGGGGCGCTCGGATGGTCGACTCCAACGTGCTCGCGGCGGTAGTAAGGACGGACTGCGATGCCCTCATCGGTCCGCCACACGAGCTTCTTTTCGTAATCGGCGCCCTTCAGGTCCTTCGCGATCGCCGCTTCCCAATCGGCAGTCGAGACGGGTGGGAAGTCCAGCGCAAGGTGAAGGATCTCGGTTCCCGGACTGTCTTCAGCCATGATGACCGTTCCCTTCCTGGACCACTTCCATCAGGTAGCCGAACGCGGCCTGCTCGGTGGTCTTCGGATGTACGAAGAATACCTTGGTCCCTCTGGATCCGTTGCGGGGCGCGGCGTCAATGATCTTGAAGCCGTTTGCCTTCATATGATCGAAGGCTTTCTGAATATCCGATACCCGGAATGCCACATGCGCGAACCCGCCGCGGCCTCCGTTCTTTTCCAGTTGCTTGGCGACAGGCGATTCCGGGCTCAACGGCTCGAGCAACTGCACCAGGTTCGGGCCATCGCCCACGCGCAGCAACACCTCCCGTACCTGGTCCGTTCCCAGCACGTCTTCGCGATGCAGTTCTTCGAATCCGAGCGCCCTATATGCATTCACGTGGTTCTCGAGCTCGCCCTGCCTCACCGAAATCGCAACGTGGTCAAAAAACAAAAAGCCAGGAACTTGTTTCAGGTCTTCCATCACTCGAACTCCACCAGCACTTGGCCGCCCTGCACTGCGTCGCCTTCGCTCACATTGATCTTGGCGATCTTGCCCGCAATCGGCGCCGTAATGTTGGTCTCCATCTTCATCGCTTCCAGCACCAGCAGGATATCGCCCGGCTGGATCGCTTGGCCTGGCTGAGCAGCCATCTTCACCACGATCCCCGAAATCGGGCTGCGGCAAACTTTGCCTTCATTCACGTTCGGATCAGGCGCGGCAGCCGGAACCGGCGCAGCGGCAGCGGGTACGCGCACGGCCGCCGGTTCCATCACGTACCCGCGCGGAGCCGCGGGAGTTTCAGGCTCGGCGGCCTCTACTTCCACATCGTAAGTCTTGTTGTCGATCGTTATCTTGAGCTTCACGTCGGTTCCCTAGTGCTGGAGTTGATGCGATGCCTGAATACTGACACGGCCCTGCTGGGCCCATGCGCGAGTGCGTATCAGCCGCACCTGCTTCACATGCGCGCGCTCTCCCAGATACGCCGCTACGGCTGCGGAGATCACCATCAGGATCTCTTCGGGAATCTCGTCCGGGGAGGATGCTTCCGCGCCTTCAAGGCGCGCAAGGCGCTCGGACATGGCGCGAAGTTCGGCTCGGAGTTGCTCGATGTCGGCAGTTTGGTCCATTGCGTTTTCCATTACAGCGGCATCAATCCGTGTTTCTTGCCGGGCCTCAGTTCGCGCTTGGTATGCAGATACTCCAGTGATTGCGCAATGTAGCGGCGCGTTTCGGACGGTTCAATAACAGCGTCGATCAGGCGGCGGCCCGCGGCTACGTATGGATTCGAGAACGCCTCACGATACTTGTCGATCAGTTCTGTGCGCTTGGCCTTCTTATCAGCGGCCTCGTCGATCTCCTTTCGGAACACGACATCCACCGCGCCCTCGGCGCCCATCACTGCCACCTCGGCGGTTGGCCAGCCAAACATGCGATCCGCGCCGAGGTCCTTGCTGCACATAGCGAGGTGCGCGCCGCCATACGACTTGCGCAGCACAACCGTGATCTTCGGCACCGTGGCAGCCGAATAGGCGAACAGCATCTTGGCCCCATGGCGAATGATGCCGCCATGCTCCTGCTGTACTCCCGGAAGAAATCCCGGGACATCGACGAGCGTCAACAACGGAATGTTGAACGCATTGCAGAAGCGGATAAAGCGCGACGCCTTATCCGACGCGTTGATGTCGAGCACGCCCGCTTGCACGCACGGCTGATTCGCAATCACACCAATCGAGCGGCCGGTAATCCGCGCGAAGCCGATCACGATGTTGCCCGCAAAGCCAGCCTGCACTTCGAGGAAGTCCCCGAAATCAACGAGTTTGCCGATCACGTCGCGTACATCGTAGCCCTGCTTACCGTCGACAGGAACGATCTCGTTAAGTGACTCGTCCGGGTCCACCGTCCGGTCGCCTTCTACTTCCGGCGGATCTTCCAGGTTGTTCGAAGGGAGAAAGGTCAGCAGCTTTTGACAGATGCCGATGGCGTGCATGTCGTCTTCGGCAATGAAGTGGATCACGCCCGACTTCGCCATATGCGCATCAGGTCCGCCGAGTTGGTCCGCCGTTACCACTTCCCCAGTCACCTGCTTGATCACGCCCGGGCCGGTGATGAACATCTGGGCCTTGCGCGTTTGGATGATGAAGTCCGTCAGCGCGGGACTATACGCCGCGCCGCCCGCGCAGGGTCCGCAGATGAGCGAAATCTGCGGCACGGCGCCGGACAACATTACGTTGTTGTAGAACACCTTGCCATAGCCGGAAAGCGAGTCGATGCCTTCCTGCACGCGCGCGCCGCCCGAATCATTGATGAACACGAAAGGGGACCCCGTCTTCAAAGACTGGGCCATAATCTCGGCCACTTTGATGGAGTGCACTTCACCGGCCGAGCCGCCGGCCACCGTGAAGTCCTGGCTCGCCAGATGGATCAGGCGTCCGCTGACGGCCGCGGCGCCGGTAACCACACCTTCGGCCGGCATGTCCTTGCCTTCCATGCCGAACTGAGTCGCGCGATGCTTGGCGAAGAGGCCGATCTCGACAAAACTGCCCGGGTCGGCGAGAGCGTCAACGCGCTCTCTGGCCGTGAGTTTTCCCTGCTTGCGATGCTTGTCGAGTTTGTCGACGCCGCCGCCCTGCAGTACCTTTTCGCGTCGGGCGCGGAGGTCGTCGATCTTCTCCTGCATCTTGGTTGTTGTTGGCATTGTCAGTCGTCTCCGTTATGCGGGCGAAACCGTCACCTTGTGGGACTTGCCGTTGAATTCCACCTTGTATGAAACCGGCGCCTGCAGAGAGTTGGCCCCAACAGCCGCAGGCGCGGGCTCCGCGTTCGGGTCCTTGCCCAGGTTCTTCGGTCCTTTCTCCCGCGTGCCGAAGAACTTCGGCGCCACTTGCGGGAACATCGAGTAGGTGAGAACATCCTCGTCGGAGCCATTGCAGCCCGCCAGTGCAATCGCCGCAGAACGCAACGCTTCCCACTCGGGCTTCAACAGGTCGGCGGGCCGGTCGTGAATCGGAGGCTTGTTCGACTGCTTGCCCGCGAGTTCCACTACCTGCTGATCGCGCGGCCCGATCGTCTCGCCGTAGTAGCCGAGCATCAGGTCAGCGAACTCTCCGGTCAACACTTTGTAGCGGCCCATCATGACGTTAAAGACGGCCTGGGTACCCACGATTTGGCTCGACGGAGTGACCAGCGGCGGATAGCCCGCATCCTTGCGAACGCGCGGCACTTCCTCGAGCACCTCTTTCAAACGATCACCGGCGCCCTGCTGCTTCAATTGGCTCTCCATATTCGAAATCATGCCGCCGGGGATTTGGCTTTTGAATATTTCTGTATCCACTCCAACAATATTCGAGAGGAATTCTTTGTATCGGGGCCGGATCTTATCGAAATAGTCTTTGATCCGTAACAATCGCTCGCCGTCGAGGTTTGTTTCAAACCCAGTCCCTTCCAGCATTTCCACCAGGCTTTCAGTCGGGTTGTGGCCGGGTCCGAGGCTCATGGAACTGATCGCCGTGTCGACGCAATCAGCGCCGGCTTCGATGGCTTTCATCAGGCTGACCAGCGTGACGCCCGTAGTCGCGTGCACGTGCACATGGACACGCGTCTCAGCGCCGCACGCTTCTTTGATGCCCTTGACGATGTCGTAAGCGGGTTGCGGTTTCAGCAGGGCCGCCATGTCTTTCACGCAGATCGAATCACAGCCGAGATCCAGCAGCTTTTCGGCCATCTCCACAAAGTC
>DASQDN010000653.1:0-3721 GCA_035634155.1 Bryobacteraceae bacterium
CAAAGTCCCCGAGCTGCGCCTCATGATTGACCACCTGCCCGGCATGCAAGAGCCGCCCAACCCTGCCGTGCTCAAGGAACTCGCCAAGCGCAACGTTTACATCAAAGGCTCGGTCATTGCCCGCCGCGTAAACAAAGTAGTGCAAATGGAAGCAGCCCTCTACAAGCCCACACTAGACCTCATCTGGGACACCTTCGGCGAGGACCGTGTCGTCTATGGCAGTGACTGGCCCAACAGCACAGGCAACTGGGTCACCTACGAGCAGACGCTAACCATAGCCCGCCAATATTTAGCGAACAAACCGCGCCAGGTCGCGGAAAAGTACTTCTGGCGAAACTCCATCGCCGCCTACAAGTGGAAGAAGCGCGACCCGAAACAGCCCTCAATATAAAGATTGACAGGCTATATAGAATGACTTTATAGTAGCGCTGTATGAAGCGCTCCCGCACGGAGTTCCTGCAAGGAACTCTCGACATGCTCGTCCTCCGGACCCTCGTCCATGGGCCGCTCCATGGCTATGGCATCGCTCAGGCCATTCGCCACAATACGGAGGATGCAATTCAAATCGAAGCCGGTTCGCTGTACCCATCGCTGCAACGCTTGGAACTGCAGGAACTTGTCACCGCTAGGTGGGAAACGTCTGAGCGGAACCAGCGAACTCGTATTTACCGTCTGACGCCCGCCGGACGCAAGCGCCTCCACGACGAAGTCTCTCGCTGGGAAAGCTTCGTCAAGTCTGTGTCGATGGTCCTCAACCCCAAACCCGTCGAGGAGTAACAACATGTACTGGCTTCGTCGATTGAAGCTGTTGCTGCCTGGCGAGCGCCGCAGACGCGAGCGCGAGCTGAACGAAGAGTTGAATGCCAACCTCGCATTGGCCATCGAGGATGCCCGGCAATCCGGAGCATCCGTCAACGACGCCGAACGTGTAGGCCGCCGTCACTTCGGCAGTCTCACCCGAGCCCGTGAAGAAGCCCGGGCATTCTGGCTCCCTGGATGGGATACGATCTCTCAGGACGTTCGCTTCGCGACACGAACCCTCGTTCGGAACCCGCTCTTCACGCTGGTAGCCATCTTCTCGCTCGCCCTCGGCACAGGCGCCGCAACCGCTCTCTTCTCCGTAGTCGACACGGTCGTCCTCAAGCCCCTCGCCTACCGCGATCCCAGCCGACTCGTCATGATGCGCGAAATCATCCCGCCCATGGCCCACATTTATCCGACATTGCCGGTGAACTATCAGCACTTCCGCTACTGGCGCAAGCAGTCGAGAAGCTTCGAATCCATCGCCGCCATCACCTCCAATACGCTGACCCTCCGCACCGCAGACGCGGCTGAAACAATCGGTGGCGCCAAAATCACTGCCGGCCTGTTCGAGATGCTTGGAGTCCAGCCACGTCTGGGCCGCGCCTTTCGACCAGACGAAGAGCAGCCCGGCAAAACCTCCGTGATCGTCATCACTGACGGTCTCTGGCGCAGGCGCTTCGGAGCTTCGCCCTCGGTCTTAGGACAACAAGTCCGGCTCGGCGACCTGACGTACTCCGTCGTCGGCGTCCTGCCTCCGGACTTCCGGTTCCCGCGTAAGGACGACCTCGGAACACTCACCCGCCTGCACGAGCGAACCGAGATCTTCCTTCCCCTGCCAGCTCGCAACTCAGGATGGGAAGGCGACCACGACTTCATCGTCTTCGGTCGCCTCAAGCCGGGAATACAGCTCGCCGATGCCGCTGCCGAGTTGAACGTCCTCGAGTCCCGGATTGTCGCTGAGCACAAGCTCACCTACGCCTTGCAAGCGCACGTCAAACCTCTGCAGGAAGTCATTGGAGCCCCGGTTCGATCCAGCCTCGCCGTCCTGTTCACCGCCGTGCTTACCCTCGTCGCGATCGTGTGCGTCAACCTCGCCAACCTCCTCCTGGCCCGAGGCAGCGCCCGAGCGCGCGAGTTCTCCATGCGCCTTGCCCTCGGCGCGAGCCGTGGCCGCCTCATCCTCTCGGCACTCACCGAAACGTTGGTCCTCTCCGCCGTCGGTGGCATCCTCGGTGTGCTGGCCGCCTACACCGCGGTGCGCGCATTCGTCAGCACTGCGCCCGTCGACCTGCCTCGTATCGACGAGATCGCGATCGATTCCCGCGTCCTGGCATTCGCCCTGACCTTATCGCTGGTGTGCGGCTTACTTTTCGGACTCGTCCCCGCACTGCGCCTGTCGCAATCGAACCTGCAAGGCGCCTTGCGCAGTGAGAGCGCAAGCCTCGCCGGCAATCGCGGAGCCCTTCGACTCCGCGAGGGGCTCGTCAGCATCGAGGTGGCGCTTGGAACGTGCCTCCTCTTCCTCGCCGCCCTGCTCGTCGGCAGCTTGTGGAACGTCCTTTCCGTGGACCGGGGCTTTCGCGCCGAACAGGCGATGGATGTCCGAATGACGCTGCCTGCCCGCTACGGTGATCCGAAGAGCCGACTGGCATTGCTGGAACTCTTCACGCAACGCCTCCGCGCACTGCCGGGCGTGCAAGCTGTCGCCGCTGCCAGTAAGGCCCCGCTCACGGGCGAATCCAACGTGAACAACGTTCGTCTGAAACCTGGCGACGAAGGCCTCAGCCTGGATGCGGCGAATACCGTCATGGTCAACATACGCTTCATCGACGAGCACTACTTCTCGGCCCTCGGCGTCCCTGTTCGCCAAGGAAGACCGCTCGAGCCCGCCGACCGCGATCGCAACGTCGTCGTCATCTCTGAACGCTTGGCAAAGAAGCTATGGCCTGCCGAGAGTCCGCTCGGTAAAAGCGTGAGTGGCGGCTCGCAAGTTCAGGACGCTCAAGTCGTGGGCGTCGTCGCCGACGTTCATACGACCAGGCTCGACCACGATCCGACCCTAATGATGTACTACCCGTATTGGAAGCAGGCGGACCAAGTCTCCGGCGTCATCGTCCGAAGCATGGGCCAGCCCGCCTCGGTAATGGATTCCGTGCGCAGCACATTGCGCTCCTTCGACCCCGGGATTCCCGCCCCCAAGATGCGCCCCATGGAAGAACTCGTCTCGGAAGCCGTAAGCCAGCGCCGCCTCCAGATGAGTATCGCCACCACGTTTGCGGCATCCGCCTTGCTCCTTGCCGCTTTAGGGATCTACGGCGTAGTCGCCTATGGAGCCACCCTGCGCCGCCGTGAAATCGGTATTCGCGTCGCCCTCGGCGCCCGAGCCGCACAAGTCCGTCGCCTCATCGTTTGGCAGGGACTCCGACCCGTAGCTATCGGCGCGGTCGCAGGCGTCGCCGTCTCGCTCGCCGCCGGTCGCCTCATCCGAGGACTGCTCTTCGGAGTTGAAGCCACCGACGGACTCGTCCTCAGCGCAGTCACGCTCTTACTACTAGGGGTAGCCGCCGTCGCGTGCGCAATCCCCGCCCGCGCCGCTTCGGCAGTGGACCCCGCCAAGGTCCTCCGATGCGACTAGCGGCCACTCACCCAAATGAACAAGTCAGGCGAGAACTCCCGCAGCACCACCCGGATCGGATATGCCGCCGCCCTGACCACCGGGGCCATAGACCTGAATCGGCCCAACCGGGTGGCCCAGCCCGGCGCCGTAGGGCGAAACAATCGACCGTGGAGCCGCGGGCCTCTCGTTGCCCGTCGATCGATCCACATCGACCGCCAGCAGATCATCCGCCGCTGGGCCGCCTACGCATCTACCCGAACCGCGAAGTTGTCGCCGAAGCTCAGTGGTCCCAGGTGGATG
>DASQDN010000654.1:0-13351 GCA_035634155.1 Bryobacteraceae bacterium
AAGAGGAAAAGTGACGAAGAATTCAGAGACAAACGACACATTTAGAACCAAACTGGCCCTGGGAGCGGCTGCCCTCGTGGCAATCGCCTCGCCGCTTTTCGCCCAGGTCAATCTCGGACCTGTCACCGTCGGCGCGGGGATGCGAACCGCATATATCCACACGGATACGGAAGGAGGCTCTTCCACGAACCGGTTCCCTCTCGAGAGTGTCCGCCTTTATGTGAACGGTCCCGTCACCGAGACCATCAAGTTCATGTTCAACACCGAGTACAACTCGGCCACCAATGAAGTGAACGTGCTCGACGCCGCCGCCCGCTTCGAATTCAATCCCAAGTTCAACATCTGGGCCGGCCGGTTGCTGCCCCCAAGCGACCGCGCCAACCTTGCCGGTCCCTACTTCAACAATCATTGGGGCGTCTACCAGGACGGCATCCAGAACGGCCACCCCTTCATCTTCCAGGGCCGTGATAACGGCGTCGTGTATTGGGGCGATTTCGCCAAGAAAATCAAAATTTCCGCGGGCGCATTCGACGGACAAACCGCAACCGGCAGGCCCGAAGTGATCGGCGCGGCGCGCGTACAAATCGACTTCTGGGACGCGGAAGAAGGCTATTACCTGAACAGCACCTACTACGGCGCTAAGAACCTGCTCGCCATCGCAGGCGCCACTCAGGTCCAGTCCGGCAACACGGCAACCACCGTGGATTTCCTGATGGAGCGCAAGCTCGGCAACGCCGGTGTCGTCACCATCGAATCCGAGTACGCGAACTACAACGGACTCGGCGGCTATGACCCGCGCTATCGCAAAAGCCAGGGCGCTTATCTCCTCGGCGCCTACATTCTCCCGCAAGCGATGGGACCGGGGCGCCTTCAACTCCTGGGCAAGTACGCCAAAGCCGACTTCACTCAAGGACTCGCGCCCAGCTACAACCAGAAAACCACCGAAATTAACGTGAATTACCTCGTCAAGGAATTCAACGCTCGCATCATGACCTTCTATCGCGACGTGAATTTCAACCGCGGCAGACCCGATTCCTGGCAGATCGGCGTCGGCCTCCAAATCCAGATGTAGCGAATGAACCTCGAACTCACCGAAAGGAAATCGACCATGAAACGTAGAGCATTTTGCATTAGCGCGAGTCTCCTGGCAGCAGGGAGCATCCTCTCCCAAAGCGCGATGGCGCAGGACACAATCAAAGTGGGTGTACTGCATTCGCTATCGGGAACCATGGCCATCAGCGAAACCACGCTGAAGGACACTATCCTGATGATGATCGACGAGCAGAACAAGAAAGGCGGCCTGCTCGGCAAAAAACTGCAAGCCGTCGTTGTCGATCCCGCCTCCGACTGGCCGCGCTTCGCCGAAAAGGCCGCGCAGCTCCTGGAGAAGGACAAAGTCTCGGTCGTCTTCGGATGCTGGACCTCCGTCTCCCGCAAATCTGTCCTGCCCGTCTTTGAAAAGAACAATGGACTGCTCTTCTACCCCGTGCAGTACGAGGGTGAAGAGTCTTCGAAGAACGTAATCTACACCGGCGCTGCGCCGAATCAGCAGGCGATACCCGCGGTCGACTACCTGATGAAGGAGGTCGGCGTGAAGCGGTGGGTCCTGGAAGGCACCGATTACGTTTACCCGCGCACCACGAACAAGATCCTGCAGGCGTACCTGCAAGCCAAAGGTGTGAAGGCCGAAGACATCTCGGTCAACTACACCCCCTTCGGTCACTCGGACTGGCAGACTCGCGTCGCCGCCATCAAGCGCTTCGGTTCCGCCGGAAAGAAGACCGCCGTGGTTTCCACCATCAACGGCGATGCCAACGTGCCGTTCTACAAAGAGCTCGGTAACCAGAAGATCTCTGCCCAGGACATCCCGGTGGTCGCCTTCTCCGTCGGTGAAGAAGAGCTTTCCGGCGTCGACACCAAACCGCTGGTGGGTCACCTCGCCGCCTGGAATTACTTCCAGAGCGTCAGCAATCCAGCCAACAAAGCTTTCATCGACAAGTGGCGCGCCTTCATCAAGAACAACAAGCGCACCAGCAACGATCCGATGGAAGCGCACTACATCGGCTTCAACCTTTGGGTGAAGGCGGTCGAGAAAGCCAAGTCGACCGACGTGAACAAGGTCCTGGCAGCCCTTCCCGGCCTGGAAACTCCGAACCTGACGGGCGGCGTCGCCAAGATGCTCCCGAACCACCACATCACCAAGCCCGTCCTCATCGGCGAAGTCAAAGCCGATGGTCAGTTCAACGTAGTGTGGAAATCGGCAGGCCCGGTACCCGGCGATGCCTGGTCGGACTTCCTTCCCGGCAGCAAAGATATCGAAGCTGACTGGGTCACTCTGAACTGCGGAAACTTCAACAAGACGACGAAAAAGTGCTCCGGACAAAACTACAAATAAACGGAACCGCCGCCAAGGGTGGGCGCAGCCTGTGGTTGGGGCTGCTGCTCATCCTGATCGGCAACTTCACTACGAACGCCCAAACACGCGACGACGCCGGCTTCTTAGCGATGCTGGCGGAGTTGCGCGAGGCGTCGTATCCAGACAAAGAAGCCATCGTCGAGCGGCTCGGCCAAACAGGACATCCGAATCTCCGAGCCGTGCTCACGGCATTCATGGAGGACCGTCTCTCCTACCGCAACGACAATCAGCAAATCGTACTCGTCAAATCAGCCGAAGCAGACCCGCGCACGCTGGTTGATCCCATCTCTCTAAAAGAGACCGGGACCGCAGCGTCCGATGCCCTCACCTCCATCGGGACCAACAACCAACTGCGCCGCATGCTTCGCATGACCGTCGCTCGCTTCGCGCTCGCCAGCTCCGATTCAGCCGTAAGACTCGAAGCCGTTCGCGACCTTTCGCAATCGCTCGATGAAGCGACGCTCGCACTTTTGCGCGACCGCGACAAGGCCGAAACCAATGCCTCAGTGAAGCACGAAATCGCAATCGCGTTAGCCCTTGCCGCACTCGACGGCACAGACCGCTCGGCACGACTGCAAGCCATCGCGACCCTCAGCGACAGCGTCAGCCAGAACGTGCGTAATCGCCTCGCGCTCCTCACTGAGAAGTCGAGCGAAGGCGCCTTCACGGAACCGGACGCCGAGATTCGCAACGCAGCGGGTGTCGCCATTGCCTCCATCGACCGCTGGCGGCTCTTTTATTCCGGCATTGAGACTCTATTCTTTGGCCTCAGCCTAGGCTCCGTACTGGTCCTCATCGCGATCGGTCTCGCCATCACCTTCGGCGTTGTCGGCGTCATCAACATGGCCCACGGTGAGCTGATGATGCTCGGCGCGTACACCACCTACCTCGTCCAGATGGCGATGCCAAATCACATTGGACTCTCGGTCCTGGTCGCGATCCCTGCCGCCTTCCTCGTCTCCGGACTCACCGGCGTGCTGATGGAGCGCACCATCATTCGCTTCCTGTATGGGCGCCCGCTTGAAACCTTGCTCGCGACCTTCGGTGTCAGTCTCATCCTCCAGCAAACCGTGCGATCCATCTTCTCCGCGCTCAATCGATCCGTCATCACACCCGAGTGGATGAGCGGATCACTGCGCCTGAATGACGCGCTCGCCATCACCTACAACCGCCTCTACATCGTGCTCTTCACGCTAATCGTCTTCTCGCTCGTGCTGCTGGTGATGAAGCGGACACGCGTCGGCCTCGACATCCGAGCCGTATCGCAGAACCGAGCCATGGCCAAAGCGATGGGCATCCGTACGGAATGGGTGGACGCGACAACCTTCGGCCTGGGCTCAGGCATTGCCGGCGTCGCCGGTGTGGCGCTCAGCCAGCTCACCAACGTCGGCCCCAATTTGGGTCAGTCTTACATCATCGATTCGTTCATGGTGGTCGTCTTCGGCGGCGTCGGCAACCTGTGGGGCTCACTCATCGGCGGCATGTCGATGGGTATCATCAACAACCTCCTGGAGCCCTACGCAGGAGCCGTGCTCGCTAAAATCCTCGTGCTTGTTGCCATCATCTTCTTCATTCAGTCGCGGCCCCGCGGGCTTTTCCCGCAGACCGGCCGCGCGGCGGAGGACAAGTAGTGGTTTCCCAACTCTGGCCATCGGACATCGCCCGCGACCGGGCAAGCCTCGGATTTCTCGGGATGCTCGCGCTGATGGCGATCGCCGTTCCGCTCCTCAACCTTGCGGTCCCCACGTCATCGCCGCTGCACCTCTCGTCGTACGCGATGACGTTGATCGGCAAGTATCTCTGCCTGGCGATGCTCGCCCTCGCCGTCGATCTCATCTGGGGATTCTGCGGCATCTTAAGCCTCGGTCACGCTGCCTTCTTCGCGCTCGGCGGCTATGCCATGGGCATGTACCTGATGCGCCAGATTGGCCCCCGCGGCGTGTACGGCGACCCCGTCCTTCCCGACTTCATGGTCTTCCTTAATTGGAAATCGCTGCCATGGTTCTGGTACGGCTTTGACAACTTCGCCTTCGCCATGATCATGGTCGTGGTCGCGCCTTCACTGCTTGCCTTGATCTTTGGGTGGTTCGCCTTCCGGTCACGTGTCACTGGTGTCTATTTCTCGATCATCACGCAAGCGCTCACACAAGCCCTGCTGCTCGCCTTCTTCCGCAATGACATGGGCTTCGGCGGTAACAACGGCTTCACTGATTTCAAAGACATCCTCGGTTTCAGCCTGCAGGCCGACAGCACACGCGTCGTACTCTTGGTTCTCACCGCCGTCTTGCTTGGCCTAAGCTACCTCGCATGTAAAGCCATCGTCGACTCACGAGCCGGTAAAGTGATGCGCGCCATCCGTGATGCGGAAAGCCGCACACGATTCCTCGGCTATCCCGTCGAGTCGTTCAAGCTTTGGGCATTCGTTTTCTCCGCCGCGATCGCAGGAATTGCAGGCGCGCTCTACGTCCCACAGATCGGCATCATTAACCCGAGCGAGTTCGCTCCCATCAACTCAATCGAAGTAGTCATCTGGGTAGCCGTCGGCGGCCGCGGCACGCTGTACGGCGCGATCCTCGGCGCCGTCATCGTGAACTACGCCAAAACGTATTTGACAGGGGCCTTTCCGGAGATCTGGCTTTATGCCCTCGGCGCGATGTTCGTCCTGGTAACGCTATTCCTTCCACGAGGCATCATCGGACTTCTTCCCAACCGGGAGACAGCGGAATGAACACTCGCGACAAGCGACTCTACCTGGAAGACGTCACCGTCAGCTTCGACGGCTTCAAGGCGCTCAATAACCTATCCCTCTACGTCGATCCGGGCGAACTGCTCTGCATCATCGGCCCGAACGGCGCCGGAAAAACGACGATGATGGACGTTATCACAGGCAAAACTCGACCGGACTCGGGAACCGCATGGTTCGGCAGCACCATCGATTTGCTCCGCATGTCCGAGCCGCAAATCGTAGCCGCCGGTATCGGCCGCAAATTCCAAAAGCCCACCGTCTTTGAGCAGCTCACAGTCGTCGAGAACCTCGAGCTTGCACTCGCCGGCAAGCGCTCCTTCATCAAGACCCTCCGCGCGCGGATTACACCCGAGCAAAGGGACCGCATCGATCAGGTCCTCAGCATCATCGGTCTATCCGATCACCGCCAAGCCCTTGGCCGCATCCTCGCGCACGGCCAGAAGCAATGGCTCGAAATCGGCATGCTCCTGATGCAGAATCCCGAACTGCTCCTCGTAGACGAGCCCGTCGCGGGCATGACGCCACAGGAGATCGAGCGCACCTCTGAACTCCTCCTCTCCCTCGCAGGAGAGCATTCGGTCGTGGTGGTCGAACACGACATGGCATTCGTCCGCTCCATCGCCCGCCGAGTCGTCGTCCTTCACGAAGGTCACGTCCTGGCCGAAGGCGATCTCGAAAAGGTGCAGAACGATCCCAAAGTGATCGAGGTCTATCTCGGAGAATGAGCGTGCTTGCAATCAAAGGTCTAAACCAGTTCTACGGCGGCAGTCACACCTTATGGGATGTCGACCTCGATGTCCCGGCCGGATCGCGCATGTGCCTGATGGGCCGCAATGGCATGGGTAAAACCACGCTGCTCAAATGCATCATGGGCCTGCAGCAAACCCGCTCCGGCGAGATCGCGTTCGAAGGAGCCGACCTCGTAAAACGTCCAGCCGAGCAGCGCGCGAAGATCGGAATCGGCTACGTCCCACAAGGCCGCGAAATCTTCTCGCACCTCACCGTGGAAGAAAATCTGCGGATCGGACTGGGCGTCCGCAAAGGCGGGCCGCGATGGGTCCCGGAACGTATCTACGACCTCTTCCCTGTCCTGAAGAAGATGCTAAAACGGCGCGGAGGCGATCTATCCGGCGGCCAGCAACAACAACTCGCGATCGGCCGGGCCCTCGTGCTCGAACCCAAGCTCCTCATCCTCGACGAACCGACGGAAGGCATTCAGCCGAACATCGTGCATGAGATCGGCGACATCGTCCTCAAGCTCAATCAGGAAGAAGGACTCACGGTCCTGCTTGTCGAACAGAAACTCCCCTTCGCGCGCCGCGTCGCCAGCGAGTTCTGCATCCTCGACAAGGGTCGGCGAGCCGCCGCCGGTCCCATCGGCGACCTCACCGACGACGTCGTGCGCGCGCACCTCAGCGTCTAATGCGAGTGGCTATGCGGATGTGAATGCGGATGCGCATGCGAGTGGTCGTCGTCTTCGTCGTGGCTATGCGAATGCGGAACGATCGTCGGTCGGCCTGATGCGGTCAATCCGCGCGCCCGCTGTTCGTTCAACCAATCGATCACCTGCGCCAGTCCTTCGCCTGTCTTCATGTTCGTAAACAGAAACGGCAGGTCCCCGCGCATGCGTCTCGCATCACGATCCATCACGTCCAGCGACGCGCCCACATGCGGCGCCAGGTCGATTTTGTTAATCACCAACAGCCCGCTGCGTCGAATCCCGGGGCCCCCCTTGCGTGGAATTTTGTCACCGCCCGATACATCGATCACATAGATCGATGTATCCACCAGTTCGGGACTGAATGCCGCCGCCAGGTTATCCCCGCCGCTTTCCACAAAGATCAGCTCCAAACCCGAGTGCGCGCCTTCCAACTCATCGATCGCTTCCAAATTCATCGACGCGTCCTCGCGAATTGCCGCGTGCGGGCACCCGCCCGTTTCCACGCCGCGAATGCGATCCAAAGGAAGCGTTCCCTGACGCATCAGGAACTCAGCGTCTTCTTTCGTATAAATGTCATTAGTGACCACGCCGAGATTCACGGCCGGCCACAAACGCTTGCTCAACTGGTCCACCAGGGCCGTCTTCCCACTTCCCACCGGACCGGCAATTCCAACACGATACGCTCTCATCGAACACTCCTAAAATAGGAAATACCGCTGCGCAAGCGGCAGATCACGAGCCGGTTCGCACGTCAATAGCTCACCGTCTGCGCGCACTTCATAAGTCTCAGGATCTACTTCAATGCTCGGGCAGGCATCGTTGTGAATCATGTCGCGCTTGCCGACGTTGCGACAGTTGCGCACCGCGACAGCTTTCTTGCGCATGAGCTTCTGCACGCCGTTTTCAAGCGAACTCGCCGACACAAACGTCAACGAAGTCGACGCCGTAGCCCCGCCGAACGAACCGAACATCGGCCTATAAAGCACCGGCTGAGGCGTCGGAATCGAAGCGTTCGCATCGCCCATCACGCTCCACGCGATGAACCCGCCCTTCACGATCATTTCCGGCTTCACTCCGAACATCGACGGTTTCCACAACACGAGATCCGCCAGCTTGCCAGGCTCTATCGATCCCACTTCACCCGCAACGCCATGCGCAATCGCAGGATTGATCGTGTACTTGGCCACGTACCGCTTCACCCGAGCATTATCGTTCCGCGGCGTGTCCCCGGCGAGTGCGCCTCGCTGCACCTTCATCTTGTGCGCCGTCTGCCACGTCCGTGTCACCACCTCACCGATCCGTCCCATGGCCTGCGAGTCGCTGGAGATCATGCTGAACACGCCGAGGTCGTGCAAGATGTCCTCAGCCGCAATCGTCTCCGGCCGGATGCGGCTTTCCGCAAACGCAACATCCTCAGGCGCCAACGGATTCAGATGATGGCAAACCATCAGCATGTCCAGATGCTCGGCGATTGTGTTCACCGTGTACGGCCGGGTCGGATTCGTTGACGAAGGCAGAATGTGCGGCAGCGCCGAGATGCGAATGATGTCAGGAGCATGCCCGCCGCCCGCGCCTTCCGTGTGATACGTGTGGATCGTCCGCCCGGCGATCGCCGCGATCGTATCTTCCACGAACCCGGCTTCGTTGATAGTGTCGGTGTGAATCGCCACCTGTACGTCGAACCTGTCGGCCACGCGTAGGCACGTATCGATCGCGGCGGGCGTAGTTCCCCAATCTTCGTGGAGCTTCAGCCCGCAAACACCCGCACGCACCTGTTCCGCCAGAGGCTCCTCAGTCGATGCGTTGCCTTTCCCGAGAAAGCCGAAGTTCATCGGCCACGCATCCGCCGCCTCCAGCATGCGGGCGATATTCCACGCCCCAGGCGAGCACGTCGTCGCGTTCGTCCCCGTCGCCGGACCCGTGCCGCCGCCGATCATCGTCGTAATGCCGTTCGACAGCGCCTCATAGATCTGCTGCGGCGATATGAAGTGAATGTGGCTATCGACGCCCCCTGCCGTCACAATCAGGTTTTCGCCGGCGATCACCTCGGTAGACGCGCCCACCACCAGCGCGGGATCCACCCCATCCATCGTGTCCGGATTCCCGGCCTTTCCCACCTTCACAATGCGACCGTCCCGCACGCCGATATCACCCTTCACCACACCCCAGTGGTCGATGATCAAAGCATTCGTAATCACCAGGTCCAGCGCGCCATCGGCTCGTGTTGCGCGAGAACTCTGGCCCATGCCGTCGCGAATTACCTTGCCGCCGCCGAAGGTGATCTCGTCGCCGTAAGACGTGAAGTCCCTTTCCACCTCCGCGATCAACTCGGTGTCGCCGAGCCGCACGCGGTCTCCCGTCGTCGGCCCGTACAGGTCCGCATACACTCGCCGAGGAATGGAAAGGCTCATTGGTTGCCCTTCCCCTGATGACCGAAGACTTCGCGCGTGCCCCCAAACTCCACCAGTTCCACTTCTTTCTCTTCCCCCGGCTCGAAGCGAACTGACGTCCCGGCCGCAATGTTCAACCGCATCCCCTTGGCTGCCGTTCGATCGAACTGAAGCGCGTTGTTCACTTCGAAGAAGTGATAATGGCTGCCGATCTGCACCGGCCGATCACCGGTCTGACGGACTACCACTCTCGTAGTGCGCCGCCCTGCATTCGCTAGGATCGGCGAATCTTCTAAAAGGTATTCCCCTGGTTTCACGTCGGGTGTCCTCACTGAATCGGATCGTGCACAGTCACCAACTTGGTCCCATCCGGAAAAGTGGCTTCCACCTGCACCTCGTGAATCATCTCGGCGACACCCGGCATCACGTCAGCGCCAGTGAGGATCTTCGTCCCCAGCGTCATGATCTCCGCCACCGTCTTCCCATCACGAGCCCACTCCAGAATATCGGCCGTCAAAATGGCGATCGCTTCCGGATAGTTCAACAGCAAGCCGCGCGCGCGGCGCTTCCGAGCCACGTCCGCCGCCACATAGATGAGAAGCCTCTCCTGCTCCCGAGGGGTGAGGTGCATCCTGTCTCCTATTTCAATTTCCTGGGGGGAACCGCGTCTCGGCCGGTCAAGTAACGGCGTGCCGCAGTCCAGAACCGGAGCAACGTGGCCGGTAGTTCGCGAGCCGTGGCGCTCAAGCCGCGCACCAGGACACCGTCCGCGGCCAGCGCACTCGCTCCCCATATACTACCTGCATGCGATGCCTCGCCCGCGATCTGTCCTAACACTGATTCCAGCTCGCGCAACTCACTCGCCGGACGCCCCACGTGGAAGGCGTAAAAGCTAGCCTGGTGCGAATACGTTCCCATCCGCGCCTGCGATGCGAGCGGCCTCAACTGCGGCTCCAATGAAAACTCTTCAATCAGCAAAGGCCGCGTTGCAGACTGCACCCGAGTTCGCACGCGCAGGCTCTCGTACGCGAACTCCTCACCCATAGCTTGCCGGCCGGGCGCCAGCACTTCCCACCAGAAGAACGTCGCGCCGTCCTCCAGATGCACCGAAGTGCTCTGCGTGTGCCGCGAACCTCCGAACGGAATCACTGCGTCGGGAACATATTCCAGCAACCCACCGGAAGCTACGTGCAGTGAAGTATGCTGCTCGGAAGCAGCAGCGCCCGGGCGATGCCGATACAATCGCGTCGCGCCCGTTGTCGTCACCTGCGCGCAAGCGCCCGGGCCGACCCGCACATCGAGCGAAAGTCGATCGCCTGCAAGCACCCCGCCGGATACGTTATGCAGATGCGCAAGCGATCCGCCGCCGGTCTGCGGGAATGCGCGAATCACGCGCCAGGGTGGCTCCTGCGCCCCCATGCGCATTCTTGTTTGTCCGTTCGCGACATCGAACGCGAGTTCGAGCTTCGCCTTCAACTGATGAACAGCCGCGTCTCCAATTGGCTGTGCCGCATCGACCCAAGCTCTGGCAGCGCTGTGAAACAAGAACTCTCCAGTCGTTCGGAATTGGACACCGTTGCGCGAATCGCGGGCTTCAGATCCCATAGCATTCGTGTTGCCGCCACTTGGCCCAGCGGCATTAAACGCTGGCACGCCGAAATCAAACCCGTAAGCGATTGCTGCAGATATGCCATCGTAATCGATTCTTCGTCAATCTTGAGCACCGCGCCTGCGGCGCCGAATGCGATCGGATAATGAAGACCCGGCGGCAGCGGCGCGGCTGCTATCAATGTGTGGAACAGGTCCACAAATCGGCGCCCCATCTTAAACGACGCCTCGCGAGCTTCGCGTGAAGGCCGGCGCGCTTCGAATTCCCTGCTCAGCGCCGCCAGGTCTTCCCCACGCCAACCCCTTCGCACGAAGACCGCATCCAGCAGTCCCGCTTCGACCAGATAATCTCGAAGAAAGACGTCCAAGGTTTCAGGACGGAGCACCCCTTCCTCGGCCAAGGTCTCCAGACCAAACGAGTGCGCCGCTGCCCCAATCGGCAGCGCCGAATCGGCCAGTTGCAAGAGTTCCAGCAGCATCTTTCTCGCCTAGACCGAAGCCTGCTTCTCGCGCTTCTCCCAACCCGGCTTGAACAACGGAAGGTAGTTCTCCTGTTGATACGGATGCTTCAAAATCTCGTCGATGTTCAGGTCAATACCCAAGCCGGGGCGATCCGAAATCTCGATATACCCATCCACCACATGCACAGGATTAGTAACGATTTCGTTCTCCCAGGACTCGTTGAACTCATCGAAAATCTCGTGGATGAAGAAGTTCGGAATCGAAGCATTCAACTGCACACATGCAGCCGAGCACACCGGGCCCTGAGCGCTATGCGGCGCAATCACGCCGAAGTGCGCATCCACCATGTCCGCGATCTTTCGAGCCGCGAAGATGCCGCCTAGGTTCAGCGGCTCAGGCTGCAGTATGTTCACCACTTCGTGCTTCAACAGCTCTGCGAACTGCTGCTTGGTCGACAAGCTTTCACCCGTCGCCACAGGCACAGCACTATGCCGAGCCACTTCTATCATCGCCGCAATATTCGTATGCGGCACCGGTTCTTCGAACCACGTAGGCCGGGTATCCGCCATCGCTTCCGCGAACTTCAAGGCTGTCGGAACATTGAAACGGCAATGGCCTTCAATCAACAGGTCCACCTTCGGGCCAACCGCATCCCGCACGGCGCGAATAATATCGAGGCTCAGATCGAAATCATCCGTCGATAGCGTTCGCCACGCGGAGCCGAATGGATCGAACTTGAGCGCCGTGTAACCGCGCTTCGCTACACCCTTCGCCTTCTCCGCAAACGACTCGGCCGTCCGTGGTCCGCGATACCACCCGTTCGCGTAAGCGCGCAGCTTCTCGTGGCAGCGACCGCCCCACAAGTTGTAGATCGGCTGATTCGTCGCTTTGCCGATAATGTCCCAACACGCGATTTCAATCGCCGAAACTGCGCACATATGAACCTGAGCGCCTTCCGAGTACACGTCCCGAATCAGCCTCTGCGAGAGGATCTCCACCTGAAATGGATCCATCCCCATAATCAGCGGCTTCAACTCGTGAATCGCCGCTTCAACCGTCTTGGCGAAGTAATTGAGTGTGCCCTCGCCAATGCCGTAGATGCCTTCGTCGGTATTCACCTTGGCGAAGAGCCAGTTCTTCCACGGATTGCCCGCGATAAAGGTCTCGATCGATGTGATTCTCACGTAGGTATGCTGCCGGGATCTTTCCGCAAGGTATTCTAACGCGAAGCCTCGCGGCGGCGGGCGTTTTCTCCCCGCGTTGTATCCTGAGGCTGAGGACACTTTGTCACGGATCTCTGCTGCTTTCAGTAGTTTCTTCGGAATCTTGTTTGGCGACGGGCTGCCGCAGGAGGTGGCCGAGGAGTTCGGATACGCCAAGAAAGTCGAAGCTCCTCCACCGCCCCCCGAGGTCCGGACCAGCGATGGCGCCTTGCAAATGCTGTCCATCTTGCAGCGGGACGCGCGCCTGATTGACTTCCTAATGGAAGACATCTCAGCATACTCGGACGATCAGGTCGGCGCCGCCGTACGTAGTCTCCACGAGCAAAGCAGAACGGCGCTCGGCCGATATGTCACGCTCAGCCCGGTTATCGACGCGGTAGAAGGAACGCGCACTCAGGTGGGCAAGAGCAACGCCGCTTCGGTGAAGCTCATCGGCAACGTGCCCGCCACAGGTAAAGCTTCGGGAGGCATTCTCCGCCATAAAGGCTGGCGCGTGGAGAAAGTCGACCTACCCAAGATCACGTCCAGCGCGGACGTGAACGTGCTCGCGCCGGCCGAAATCGAAGTCGAGTAAATTCACCTTGCCTTACATCATTGGGATTGACTTAGGCACAACGAACTGCGGTGTCGCGTCCGTGCAGGTGGATGCGCCCGTCGAACAGTTTCCCGTACAGCAGCTAACGAACCCGGGCGAAGTACGCCCGGAAACTCTGCTTCCCTCGTTCCTCTACATCCCCGGCTCCAGCGACTTCCCTGAAGGTTCCACTGCGCTGCCCTGGAATGAAGCTCCGCCTTATGTGGTCGGCCAGCTTGCGCAGAAGCGCGGCTCGGAGAACGCGGGCCGATTGGTTGCATCCGCCAAATCGTGGCTTTCCCATGGCGGAGTCGATCGCACTGCCGCGTTGCTGCCGTTGACCGCGCCGGAAGGTGTGCCTAAGATCTCGCCCGTCGTCGCCTCGCGAGCGTACCTGGAGCACATTCGGGACGCCTGGAACCATGCCTGTCCCGATGCGCCATTTGACCAGCAATCGATCCTCGTGACCGTGCCCGCATCCTTCGATGCCG